>NZ_JAKSYA010000180.1:0-1659 GCF_022829485.1 Methylobacterium sp. J-059 | reverse complement strand
GGCACTGGGGGCATCGCAAAAGCGGGCCCGATGAGCCCGCACCAAAAAGCGGGCCGCAAAACAAGGTGTGACGCGATCGGCCCCGGCCCCGCGACCACACGATCCTCGGGTCTCGAAGCTTTTGGAGATATCTATGACGCTCTTGAAGAGCACCCTGCTCGCTTCGGCCGCCGGCTTCGCCGCCGTCGCCGGCGCCCAGGCTGCCGATTTGCCGGTCAAGAAGGCCGCCCCCATCGAGTACGTCCGCGTCTGCTCCGCCTACGGCGCCGGCTTCTTCTACATTCCCGGCACCGACACCTGCCTCCGCCTTTCGGGTCGCGCCCGCTTCGACGCTGCCTACCAGCCGTCGTACTCGCGCCAGAACGGTTCGCAGAACGGTGACACCACCGGCTACCGCACCCGCCTGCGCATCAACCTCGACGCCCGCACCCAGACCGCCTACGGCACCCTTCGCGCCTTCGTGCGCCTGGAAGCCGGCAGCGGCTCCGGCTATTCCGGTCTCGGCACCTCGGGCACGAACCAGCGCATCGGCAACGCCTACCCGGGTCTCGGCGTCGACAGCTTCGGCCGGCTGCAGCAGTACGTGAACGCCGACAAGGCCTTCATCCAGTTCGCGGGCTTCACCGCCGGTCGCGCCTCGTCGTTCTTCGACTTCTACGCTCACGACTTCGAGCTGGCCGGCGCCACCGCCGGCTCCGACGTGTCCTCGACCAACCTGATCGCCTACACCGCGACGCTGGGCAACGGCTTCTCGGCGACGATCTCGGCCGAAGATCCGACCTTCCGCCGCTCGCCGATCTTCTCGCCGACCACCAACTCCGCGAACGCCACGCTCAACACGGCCGCGGCCGTGTTCGCGCAGAACAACTCGCCGATCCCGGTGTTCATCGGCTACAACGCTGCTGGAGCCGCGGCCCGCTACAGCTTCGTCGATGGCATCGAGCGCAACCGGATGCCCGACTTCGTCGGCGCCCTGCGCTACGATGCGGCCTGGGGCTCCGCCCAGCTCACCGCCGCGGTGCACGAGCTGAACGTCGGCAACGTCGCCAACGGCGCCGGTACCGCCGTCGGCGCAGGTGTCATCTCCAACGTCAGCATCCCCCACACCAGCAACGACTACGGCTACGCGGTCCAGGGCGGCGTGAAGGTCAACCTGCCGTTCATCTCCCCCGGTGATACCCTCTACCTGCAGGGCGCCTACGGCGTCGGCGCGCAGATGTACACCGGCTACTCCTCGTACACCGGCTCGTACACCCAGAGCACGACCACGATCCAGGGTCAGAAGTTCGCGCAGTACTTCTCCGACGCGACGATCAACCCCTACACCGGCCAGATGTCGAAGTCCGACAGCTTCACCGTGGTCGGCTCGTACCTGCACTACTGGTCGCCTGAGCTGCGTTCGGCCGCCTTCGGCTCCTACGGCGAGCAGAGCTTCTCGGCCGGCGCCCGCGCCGGTCAGGGCGATGCGTTCACGCTCACCGGTGGTACCGGCTTCGGTGCGAACTCGGTCGGCACGCCCGGCACCCGGTTCTACCAGCTCAGCCAGGCGCTTCGCGACACCTACCAGTTCGTCGCCGGCGCGAGCCTGATCTGGTCGCCGGTGAAGGACCTCGATATCGGTGTGGAAGGCCTCTACACCCAGATCGGCGTCAAGAACGG
>NZ_JAKSYA010000179.1:0-5783 GCF_022829485.1 Methylobacterium sp. J-059 | reverse complement strand
GCGAGATTACATTCCGGGGACGCGGTCAGGGGGTCCTGACCGGCTTCAAACTGCTACTCAGGGTGTGCCCGCACTGCTCACAGCGGAATGACAGGCGGGCGGCAGATATGGGCATCTGCCAGTGGTGCGCCTACGTGCCGTCGTTGCACGATGCGGAGCCCGCCGAGGCGGCCTGAAAACCAAAAAAGTAACACGCCAAAGCACGCAATGATTTTGCAGTGCAGCACGTTCGGCTGGTATGCCAAGCGTGACGCCCTACGAAATCACCATCCTCGCCGCTGGCATTCAGCGGACCTTAGTTCGCACAAACCGAGCGGGAGGCGGCATTGATGGGCGAGTCGGTCCTTCGTCGTTTTGAGGGCAAGCTGGGTCTGATCAGCTTCTGGATTGATGCTCCCGATAAGGGTGCCCTCAAGCGCTTAGGCGCCTATCTGAGCAGCGTACTCACCGAAATGATGGGGACGGGCGAAGTGGTGGCGTAGGCGGCCTACACGGCAGAGGGCGTGCTGACCAAGCCCGCTCCGGCCGTCAGTTTCGGTTTATCGAGAGCTTCTCTCGGTTGATCTGCCACGCCTACGGGATCGAGCGTCCCCAAGGCTTCAAGCGCGAGCTTCATTCGCGCTGGCATCGCGTCATTGATGACAAGCGGAAACGCTTCTACCAGCGCACGACGAACACCCACCTTGAATGGTGTTTGACGACCTGAGCTATAAAAATTAGTCCAAAGGGGCCCAATCACAGTCATAGCTCCCCGAGCCAGCTGCATACCAAGCATCGCGCATTTTAAGCAAATCTAATAACCTCTCTCAACCACACTACGGCGCACAGATTGCCTACTTCGTCTACGATCTCAAATCGCCGGCCATCGATCACTTTGCCTTCGCAAAGCCTTTCTGCGAGTAAATATCGCGTTGATGTACGAGTTTCTTATTTCGCCGATTTAACGTTGGGAAGGTCTGATCCGTCTGGATCTTCGATGAGATCGTCGCCATCACGCAGGTGAAGGTAGAAACGGGGCATCGAAGACCTCGATCTCTATTCGTCTGCTTTCAAGCGTCGTCAGCGAGCGGGTCTGCCTCATCGATCTGCTCACCCTGGTCATCACGAACCGGCGTCAGCTCGACCGGTGGGAACAACTCAGCCAATCCCTGAGCTACGCCGTAGAGGACAGGATCAGAGTCTGGGCCAGACAGGGGTACGCAGTGATCCCGATGTCGCATTTTGCGCTCTGCTACTGGTCTCGGAAGGAGGCCGGCGCAGGCCCCATCAATTTTAAGTTGAGATAGCTAATATGATCAAAAGATGGTTTCTACGCAATTGGTTCCACGCCAATCGCCTTGAAAAACCGTCGTAAAACAGCACCAGGGAATTGCTGCGACGCACAACCTACAAGCGTAGCCTTGATCAGTTGTGATCGATCCGCCAGACCTTTCACGAAGAAGAGCGCGCCGGTCTCCCGGTCACGCCCTGCTCGTCGCAGTCCAAATTGTCAGCGTCGATCTTAAGCGGTGCGCGCTTCGATCAGCTGCACCTGCACCACAGTCCACTTCCCACCACACGCCGTCGTGAGCCCCAGATCACCTGCGCCGGGCCAATACGCAGTGCATGGCCCAGATGCAGGATGCCGCAACGCGGTTGAGCCACCGTCAGACCGGATGCAGGTGTGATGTGCCGGCATTGGGCGCTGAGCGGCCTCAGGCCGTCTCGGCAGCCTTCTTACGGCCGCGGGCCTTCGGAGCTGCCTTAGACGCTTCTACGACCTTAGGCTTCCGACCACGGGTCTTGGGCTCCTCGGAGATCGTCTCTCCCGTATCAGCAGCCTTCGGAGCCGCCTTGCGCCGCTTCTGACCAAGACCGAGCGAATGCGCCAGGGCCGAGCGCTGCGCCGAGTAGTTAGCCGTCGTCATCGGATAATCGGCAGCCAAGCCGTATTTCGCCCGGTAGCTCTCGGGGGTAAGGCCCCGGATCGTCAGGTGCCGGCGCAACGTCTTGTAGAGCTTGCCATCCTCGAAGCTGATGAGCGCGTCCGGCGTGACCGACTTGCGGATCTGGGCCGCGGTTGGCTTTTCCGGACCAGCGGGCTCCGCGGGGGCTTCGTTGCTGAGGCCACCCAAAGCGGTATGCACGCTGGCGATCAGATTGTGCAGTTCGGCAACCGGCACGCTGTTGTTTGATACGAAGGCGGCAACGAGTTCGGCCGTCATCTCGATGCTGCGGCCTGTCAGTGTGTGTTCGGTCTCATCCATAACCAGCTGTCAATCCTATGCAACCTGCAGAAGCAGGCACCCTGCATATATCTCGCCAGAGTGGAAGTCTGCGACTAAAAATCCTTCTAAATTTCGTACGATCTACTTCTTAAGTCAGCCTTTCTGAACCATTCAACGGATATTCCATCGTCATTCGATGGACGAAACAGCATGGACGAACCTGATTACCCGCGGCAGTCTCCGCGCCGGGAGACGATGATCATCGGAGCAATCCGCACGGATGCCGGGGATGAGATCCCCTGTGTGGTGCGTGACGTTTCGAAGGAAGGTGCCCGGATCTCGGTCTCGCAAAAGGAACCGCTGACGGATTGTTTGGAACTTACGCTGCAAGGTTCTCAGCGGTCCGTGCGCATGTGTGTCGTGTGGCGCCGCGGTCCCTTCGTCGGGCTATCGATCCTCGGCATCACGACCCCCGTGACCGGTGGGGCCAGCGGCTAGGTACGTAGCGGCTTAGGGTCCGGACCCTAATTCGGCGGCATCCGTGCCTGGGCGTCCTGAAACTTTTTGCTGACCAGCGCCGTAGCGATACGCGACGAAAGTATCGTGTCCAGGCTGCAAGCCTTGATTTGAGTGCGCGCTGCTTACTGTAAAACTATCATAGTATATAAAATTAGTTTTCGAATGTAGGGAACGGCAATACGATAATGCTGTTGTTCAGTGGGTTGGATAATATGTTCACCTCCATAGGAGATCATGCATGAAAAACTTCGCTCTCGCCCTCACCGCCCTGGCCGCCCTCGGCGGCGTGGCGCTGGCCGCCGGCTCCGCATCGGCCGCCCCGATGGCCGTCAACGGCCTAAATTCCGATACCGGCGTGACTCAGGTCCGCATGATGCACGGCGACCGGATGATGATGAAGAAGCGCATGATGCGGAAGCGGATGATGAAGAAGCGCATGATGATGAAGCGTGGCATGTAATTTGAGGCGCCCTGTACTGCCGGAGGCCCTGATCCAGGGGCCTCCACCCTTTTAAAAAATCGCCCCGAGGGAGGCCGTTTGCCACGCACCTACCTGACGCGCTCAGCACCCGACACGGGCGAGGTCGAGACACGACGCTGGACGTTCCGGCACCCGGTCGTCATCCGCGTCACGCATTGGGTGAATGCGATCTGTCTCTTAGTGCTGCTGATGAGCGGCTTGCAGATCTTCAACGCTCACCCAGCCCTGTACTGGGGCAAGGTCTCGACCTTTGACACGCCGCTCCTGGCGATGTCCTCGACCGAAAACGATCCGCCCCAGGGCGTGACCACGGTCCTCGGGCGCACCTTCGATACCACCGGCTATCTCGGCTCGTCCGCCGGTGCCGACGGCGACCCAGCGGATCGCGGCTTCCCGTCCTGGCTGACCCTGCCGAGCGACCAGGACCTCACCGGCGGACGCAGCTGGCACTTCTTCTTCGCCTGGGCCTTCGTCCTGAACGGCGCCCTCTACCTGCTCTACGGCCTGTTCAGTGGGCAACTCCGGTTCCGGGTGATCCCGTCGCGCGACCAGGTCCGGCACTTCGGCGCCTCGGTCTGGGAGCACCTCACCCTGCGCTTCCCGCAGGGCGACGAGGCCAAGCGCTACAACATCATCCAGAAGCTCACCTACGCCCTCGTTCTGTTCGTGCTTCTGCCGTTGCAGGTACTGGCGGGCCTGGCGATGTCGCCAGCCATGGATGCGGCCTTTCCGTTCCTGCTGACCCTGTTCGACGGCCGGCAATCGGCGCGTACGGTGCACTTCGTCGTGGCGGCGCTGCTGGTCCTGTTCGTGATCGTGCACATCGCCCTGGTCCTGCTCTCGGGCTTTTGGAACAACATGCGCGGCATGGTGACCGGCTGGTTCGTGATCGAGCGCAAGGTCGAGCCGACCGGCGCCACGGGTGAGCCCCGGGCGTGAGACGCCCACCGAGCCGACGTTCCCTCCTAAAGGGGGCTTCCGCCGCATCCGCGGCGGCCATGCTTGGCGGGTGCGACCGCCTCGGCAACGCGGTGTGGTTCCAGCGAACGCTCAAGACCGGCGAGGACGCAAACCTGTTCGTCCAGCGCCTGCTCCTCACCGAACGCAGCCTGGCGCCAGAATACACCGAGGCCGACATCTCGCCGTGGTTCAAGCCGAACGGCACCGAGGACCCGCCGGACAAGGATTACAAGGCCTTGGCGAAAGGCAAGTTCGCCAAGTACCACCTGGAAGTCGGCGGCCTCGTGGAGGCTCCCTTCAAGCTGTCCCTAGCCGAGCTTCGCAAGCTACCGGCGCGCACCCAGATCACCCGGCACGATTGCGTCGGAGGATGGAGCGCTATCGGCAGGTGGACTGGGACGCCGCTCGCCGATCTCCTCACCCGGGCCAAGCTGAAGCCGGAGGCGCGCTACGTGGTGTTCCACTGCGCCGACACCATGGACCGGGGCGAGGACGATGGTGGTACGGACACCGCACAGGACGGCGGTCCCGAAGAGGCGGCGCCCGCGGGCAATGCCAACCCGGCTATGACCAAGCAGTCGGGCGGCGGGGAGAGTAAACGGAGCTCGGGCGGGCAGCAGGCGTCCGACGAAACCGCGGCCACCGCCGGCGAGCCTGTCCGCTACTACGAGAGCATCGACCTGGTGGACGCGTTCCACCCGCAGACCATCCTCGCCTACGACATGAACGGCAAGGCGCTTCCCGTCTCGAACGGCGCCCCGCTGCGCCTGCGCGCGGAACGCAACCTCGGCTACAAGCAGGCCAAGTACGTGATGCGCATCGAGGTGGTCGCGAGCCTTGCCGGCATCGGCGAGGGCAAGGGCGGCTACTGGGAGGATCAGGGCTACGCTTGGTATGCCGGCATCTGAGCCGTCTGCGCGCCGTCGGCTTCGGGACGTGAACCTGATTTCACGGGAGGCGGCGGAAGGTCAAAACGTGGCAGATATTTAACGACCGCTAGCCCCAATTTTTTGTCCAGGAGCGGACGGGCAGAACTTCGCCCGTTCCAATCATTTGACGCGGCTTCACCGAGAGCCTGAGAGCAGAAGTTCCCAAGGCCTGCAATGGGTCGGTAGCTGCCGGCCCTTGCCGTCGAGAAAACGGTCGGTTTTCCGTCGAACAGGCGGGTCAAAGACAGAAAATATTTGTAACAATATGCTTCAAATGATCTATAAAATAATTTGTAATGCAACCTGTGATTGATTTATATTACAGATTTGTGCTTTGAATATAGTCTCGGTACGCAGGAGCATTAATTTTGCTTTAGATATTCGCCTCTAGCGTTGGTTGACTGCTCCGAGTCCGCCGACGACGCTATGCTCTACCGCCCTATCTTTCCAGCCCGTGCGCGGCCGGTCCGAACGTTTCGTACGTTCGCAACCGCCACCGAGGGGGCCGCGGCGGTCGAGTTCGCCCTCGTGTCGCTGCCCTTCCTGGCGCTGGTCGGCGCGATCATCCAGATCGCGTTCGTGATCTGGGCCGGCCAGAACTTCGACCGCACCGTCCAGAACGCGGTGCGCGGCCTGTTCACCGGCCAGTTCCAGATCGCCAACAGCGGGACGACCAGCGCGGCGGTC
>NZ_JAKSYA010000138.1:0-113359 GCF_022829485.1 Methylobacterium sp. J-059 | reverse complement strand
ACCGAGTTCGCCGTCGTGCGCGCCGGCCTGAACTACAAGTTCGGCTCGTACTAGGACCTGCTGGATCCGCCGCGGCTCGCCCAGAGCCGCGGTTCGACCCGACCCGAGAAGCCCGGCCGAAAGGCCGGGCTTTTTTCGTCGCACGATCGCATCGTCCTACGGCGAAGATTTCTTCGCCGCCCCTGACAAACCTCGGGCGTGCTCCCCATCTTGGAACCGGTCCATGCGGCGCACGATGCCGCGGGTTCGATTCGAGGAGGACGACTCCATGAACAGCGAAGAACGCGACGTCATCTCCGGCATCTTCCAGCGGCTCGAGCAGGCGTCCAGCCAGCCCCGCGACGCGGATGCCGAGCGCTTCATTGCCGACAAGCTCAGGGCCCAGCCCTATGCGCCCTACGCGATGGCGCAGCTGATCTACGTGCAGGAGGAGGCGATCAAGAGCCTCAACCAGCAGCTCGAGCAGGCCCGCCAGCAACAGGCGCAGCCGCAATCCTCGGGTGGCGGCGGGTTCCTGTCGAGCATCTTCGGCGGCGGTTCGCAGCGCCAGGATCCGCAGCCGCAGCAGCGGGCGGGCGGCGCCTGGGGCAACCAGGGCGGCGCGCCGCAGGGTTACCCGCAGCAAGGGTATCCGCAGCAGGGCTACCCGCAACAGGGGTATCCGCAGGGCGGTCCGCAGCAGGGCGGCCCGTGGGGCGGCCAGCAGCAGGCGCCGGCTCGCGGCGGCGGCTTCATGGCCACGGCCTTGCCGATGGCGGCCGGCGCGGCCGGCGGCATGCTGCTCGGCAGCGCCCTCTCGAACGCCTTCGCCGGCGGCCATTCGAGCCTCGGCAGCGCGGCGGCGGCCGGCCTCGGCGGCGGCACGACGGTCGAGAACAACTACTTCGGCTCGGACGCCGGCGGCACCCCGGATTTTGGTGCGCCGCTCGGCGGCGGGAGCGACACCGCCTTCGACGGCGGCAACGACGACTTCGCCGGCGATCTGGGTGGCGGCGACGACAGCGACTGGGCCTGATCGCGCGGCCCGATCCGGGCGCGGCCCGCTCGGATCGGGCCGGATGACATGCGTCCGACGACGTCGAAGGCTCGGGTCGCTCCTCTCGGCGATCCGAGCCTTCCTGCGTTCGATCCCGCGGTCACATCACCTCGACGCGCGTCCCCACCGGCACGCGTTCGTAGAGGTCGACCACGTCGTCGTTCATCATCCGGATGCAGCCGGACGACACGTTCTGGCCGATCGTGTGCGGCTCGTTGGTGCCGTGGATGCGATAGAGCGACGAGCCGAGATAGAGTGCCCGCGCACCGAGCGGATTGCCGGGGCCGCCTTCCATGTGGCGCGGCAGGTCCGGCCGGCGCGCCAGCATCTCCGGCGGCGGCGTCCAGCCCGGCCACTCGGCCTTGCGGCTGACGGTCTTGAGGCCCGACCAGGCGAAGCCCGGCCGCCCGACGCCGATGCCGTAGCGCATCGCCCGGCCGCCGGGTTGGACGAGGTAGAGATACTTCGACGGCGTATCGATCACGATCGTGCCCGGGCGCTGGGGACCGGAGAACGCGACCTCCTGCCGGGCGTAGCGCGGATCCGGCGCGCGGGCGATGCGGTCGCTCTCGGCAGGTGGGTCGGCCTGGGCGGGCAGGCCCTGAGGCAGCGCCGCGTAGGCTCGCGATGCGACGCCATAGGGTTCGATCGGATCGCCGGATTGTGCCGACGCGCCTGCGTAACCCGGCCGGGCCACCGCAACGGGGCGGGCACTGCCGCGTGGGGCGACGCCGCCGGTGACAAGGTATTCGATCAGGCCGCCGCCGTATCCGTCGGGCTCAGCATAGCGCGCCTGCGCCTGGACCGCCCCCGACCAGACGGATGCGGTAAGCGCCGCCCCCACGCACCAACTCGTCCGCATCGCCGCACTCCCGCACCACGGCCGGGCTCGATGCCGGCCGTCATGGTTGAGAGGGTCGGACCGGGACGCGCGACATTCGATGAAGGAACGTGGTGAATCGGTCGCGGACGGGCTTCGCTGCCCCGGTCGTCACGAAGCAACGTGAATCGACTGTAAATCCGACCGAATGCTTTCGATCTTCAGCAAACTGCAACCGTTCCCGGTCCTAGATCGGATCCGGGTTTCCAAGACGGCCGGTTCGAACCGATGACTCACAAGCGCTACCGCATCGAGGACAGCCTCGGCCTCCCGCCCGCGGCGGGGACGACGATGTCCAGTGCCGGGCCCGTGGAGGGCGGGGCGCGCCTCGACGAGATCCTCTCGGCGATCCAGGACCTGCGCCGCATCACCCAGTCGAGCGCCGGCGAGACCATCGAGGCGTGCCGCCGCGAGCTGTCCGAAGCCTTGGCGATGCGCTCCGAGCTCGACGTGATGAAGGCGGCGATCACCAACACCCGCGACGAGATCGCGGCTCTGTATCATTCCGAGTCCAACGGCAAGGGCATGCGCCGCGCCGCCGACGAGCTGGGCGCCGTGGTCGGGTCGACCGAGCGCGCGACGTCGACGCTGCTCACCGCGCTGGAGGAGATCGAGGCGAGCGCCAACATCCTGCGGGCCGGCAACCTCGGCAAGGGCGGCCAGGACAAGGTCGACGTCATCCTCGACCGCGTCATCGTCGCCTACGAGGCCTGCAATTTCCAGGACCTGACCGGCCAGCGCATCAGCAAGATCGTCAACGTCCTGAGCTTCGTCGAATCCCACCTCGACCGCATGATCGCCGCCTGGAGCGGCCTCGACGGGTTCCGCGACGTGTTCTCCGCCGGCCCCGCCGCCGTCGTCGATCCGGACGACGAGCGCTCGCTCCTGAACGGCCCGAAGCTCGACGAGGATCCGGGCCACGTCGACCAGTCGGACATCGACGCGCTGTTCGGCTGAGGGCCGAGGTCCGCCGGTACGCCTTTGCGCATCGCGCCCCTTCCCTCGCCAGTTTCGCGGGCTTAGATCACGGCGATGAGCCGGAGAGTCCCGTCAGGTCGCGCCACCGAGGATCTGCCCCAGGAGGCCTTCGACGACGAGGCTTTCGACGAGGAGCGGGACGAGGCCGAGCCGGCGCAGGCCGACGAGGCGCCCGAGATCGACTTCGATTTCGAGCCCGGCGCCGTCGAGGCCGGCACGGAGGTGATCCGCCGGTTCTGGACGACGCTGCCCTCCGGGCCCGGCGTCTACCGGATGTTCGATGCCAAGGGCGACGTGCTCTACGTCGGCAAGGCGAAGAACCTGAAGGCCCGGGTCGGCTCCTACGCCCGCGGGCAGGCGCATTCCAACCGCATCGCGCGGATGATCTCGCAGACGGCGGCGATGGAGTTCGTCACCACCGCCACCGAGACCGAGGCGCTGCTGCTCGAGGCGAACCTGATCAAGCAGCTGAAGCCGCGCTTCAACGTGCTGATGCGGGACGACAAGTCGTTCCCCTACATCCTCGTCACCGCCGACGGCCCGGCACCGCAGATCGTCAAGCATCGTGGCGCCCGCCGCCGCAAGGGCAGCTATTACGGCCCCTTCGCCAGCGTCTGGGCGGTGAACCGCACCGTGAACGCCCTGCAGCGGGCCTTCCTGCTGCGCACCTGCACCGACAGCTACTACGAGAACCGCACCCGGCCCTGCCTGCTGTTCCAGATCAAGCGCTGCTCAGGCCCCTGCACCGGCGAGATCGCGCTGGAGGATTATGCCGGCATGGCCGACTCGGCCAAGAACTTCCTCGCCGGGAAGTCCAACGCGGTGAAGGACCGGATGCGCACCGAGATGCAGGCGGCCTCCGACGCGATGGAGTTCGAGCGTGCGGCCCGCTTCCGCGATCGGATCAGCGCGCTCTCGGCGATCCAGGGCGTGCAGGGCGTCAACACGCAAGGGGTCGAGGAGGCCGACGTGTTCGCCCTCGACGAGCAGGCCGGGCAGTTCTGCATCGAGGTGTTCTTCTTCCGCAACTTCCAGAACTGGGGCAACCGCGCCTACTTCCCCAAGGCCGACCGCTCGATGACCCCGGACGAGGTGCTGGGCTCGTTCATCGGCCAGTTCTACGACACGATGCCGGCGCCCCGGCTGGTGCTGACGAGCCACGCGGTCGAGGATGCGGAGCTGGTCGCCGCCGCGCTCTCCAGCCAGGTCGCCTACCGGGTCGAGCTGCACCAGCCCCAGCGCGGCGAGCGCAAGGCGCTCGTCGACTACGCCCAGCGCAACGCCAAGGAGGCGCTCGGCCGCCGGCTCGCCGACACCGCGTCGCAGGGCAAGCTGCTGGTGGCGCTGGGCCAGGCCTTCGCCCTCGAGAAGACGCCGCGACGGATCGAGGTCTACGACAACTCCCACATCATGGGCACCAACGCGGTCGGCGGCATGGTCGTCGCCGGCCCGTCCGGCTTCATGAAGACGCACTACCGCACCTTCAACATCAAGTCGGAGGAACTGACGCCCGGCGACGATTACGGGATGATGCGCGAGGTGCTGCAGCGCCGCTTCAAGCGCCTGGTGAAGGAGGCGCCGCGCACCGTCGCCGAAGCCGCCTTCGCCGCGACCGAGGGCGGTCCGGCGGAGCCGGTGGCCGAGGCGCCCGAGGATGCCGACGCGTTCCCCGCCTGGCCCGACCTCGTGCTCATCGACGGCGGCAAGGGCCAGCTCGACGCCGCGCGCAAGGCGCTGGAGGAGATCGGCGTCGCCGACGTGGCGCTGGTCGGCATCGCCAAGGGGCGCGACCGGGACGCCGGCCGCGAGACCTTCTTCATCCCCGGCCGGCCGGCGTTCAAGCTGCCGCCGCGCGATCCCACGCTCTACTTCGTGCAGCGCCTGCGCGACGAGGCGCACCGCTTCGCCATCGGCACCCACCGGGCCAAGCGCAAGCGCGAGCTGGTGCGCAACCCGCTCGACGAGATCGCCGGCATCGGCCCGAGCCGCAAGCGCGCGCTCCTGCACCAGTTCGGCACCGTGAAGGCGATCGAGCGGGCGGCCTACGAGGACCTCGCCAAGACGCCCGGCGTGAACGCCGCCACCGCGCGCGCCGTCTACGACTTCTTCCATGCGGGCGGCTGACGCATGAGCGACGGCATCGGCGACGCATCGGAACGGTTGACGCTCAGGCAGGCGCATGATTTCACCGGCCCGATGAACGCCGTCCTCCCCCGACGCCGGTCGCAGGCCTGGACGCTCGCGAACTGCCTGACCTACGGCCGCCTCGTCGCCGTCCCGGTGATGGTCGCGCTGCTGTTCTGGCCCGACGCGATCACCATGCGCTTCACGGCGCTGGCGGTGTTCGTGCTCGCCGCGATCACCGACTACCTCGACGGCTACGTCGCCCGCACCTACGCGCAGAGCTCGGCGCTCGGCCGGATGCTCGATCCGATCGCCGACAAGCTGCTGGTCGCCGCCTGCCTGCTGATGCTGGTGGCCGACCGTACCATCGTCGGCGCCTCCGTCTGGGCGGCGATCGTGATCCTGTGCCGCGAGGTGCTGGTCTCGGGCCTGCGCGAGTACCTCGCCGAGCTGAAGGTCGGCGTGCCCGTGAGCAAGGTCGCCAAGTGGAAGACCACGGTGCAGCTCGTGGCGCTGGGCTTCCTCGTCGCGGGGCCGGCCGGCGAGACGATCCTGCCCGGCACCGAGCGGATCGGCCTCGTCCTGCTCTGGCTCGCCGCCGCCCTGACGCTGTGGACCGGCTGGGACTACATGCGCGCCGGCATCAAGCACGTGATCGACGATCCGCGATAGGGTGATCCCGCCAGGCTTCCTCGCCCGCTGCGGCAGAGGGAGAAGCGACCTCGTGCATCGGGTGCGACCCGAGGAAACCGAACCATGAAGCTCGTCTATTTCGCCTGGGTGCGCGAGCGCGTCGGACGCCCCGAGGAGACCGTGACGCCGCCGGCCGAGGTCGCGACGGTGGGCGACCTGATCGGCTGGCTCAAGGGGCGGGGCGAGGAATACGCCCACGCCTTCGAGAAGGACGGCGTGGTCCGCGCCGCGATCGACAAGGTCCACGCCAAGCCCGACGCACCGATCGCGGGCGCGCGGGAGATCGCGTTCTTCCCACCGATGACCGGCGGCTAGGACCGACGCAGGGCGAGCGCCACCACCGCCCCGGTCATCGTCACTGCGCGCGGGCGCGGTCGACCACCGCGCGGGCGGCGGCGAAGGCCTCGTCGGCGTCGAGATAGGTGGTGTCGAGCCGTACCGCGTCGTCGGCCGCCCTGAGCGGCGCCGTGCTCCGCGCCGCGTCCCGGGCGTCCCGCGCCTCGATGTCGGCGAGGATGGCGGCCAGCGTCGTCGTCTCGCCGCGGCTCTCGAGCTCGCGGTGGCGGCGGCGGGCGCGCTCGGCGGCGTCTGCGGTGATGAACAGCTTCACGCGCGCGTCCGGGCACACCACCGTGCCGATGTCGCGCCCGTCGAGCACCGCGCCGGCGCTGGTGCCGGCGAAGCGCTGCTGCCACGCGAGCAGGGCCGCGCGCACCGCCGGCACCGCCGAGATGCGCGAGGCCGCCTCCCCCATCGCCCGGTCGCGCAGGCGCGGATCGGCGAGGCGGTCGGCGATCAGGCCCTCGGCCGCCCGCGCCGCGGCGGCCTCGTCGTCGAGGGAAGCGCCGGCGTCGAGCAGGGTCAGCGCGACGCCGCGATAGAGCAGGCCGGTGTCGAGGTGGGGCAGGCCGTAGTGCCGGGCGAGGCGCTGGGCGAGCGTGCCCTTGCCGGAGGCGGCCGGGCCGTCGATGGCGATGACCATGGCTGTCGAATTGTCGGGCATCGGGCCTATTCCCCGATCCCGGCGCCGAGCGCCTGCATCGTCGGCAGGAAGCTCGGGAAGCTCGTGGCGATCATCGCGCCGTCGTCGACGGTGACCGGCTCGGCGGTGGCCAGCCCCATCACGAGGAACGCCATGGCGATGCGGTGGTCGAGATGGGTCGCGACCGTGCCGCCCCCGGGCGGCGCGGCGCCGTCGCCGTGGACGAGGAGGTCGTCGCCCTCGATCAGGTGGGCGACGCCGTTGGCCTTGAGCCCGGCGGCGACCGCGGCGAGGCGATCCGATTCCTTGACCCGCAACTCGTGCAGGCCGTTCATCCGCGTGGTGCCATGGGCGAAGGCGGCGGCGACCGCGAGCACCGGGTACTCGTCGATCATCGCCGGCGCCCGCTCGGCCGGCACGTCGACGCCCTTGAGGCGGCTCGCGCGCACGCGCAGATCGGCGACGGTCTCGCCGCCCTCCTCGCGCTCGCGCAGGCGCTCGATGTCGGCGCCCATCTCGATCAGCGTCGTGATCAGCCCGGTGCGCAGCGGATTCATCATCACGCCCTCGATCGTGATCTCGGAGCCGGGCACGATCAGCGCCGCCACCAGCGGGAAGGCGGCCGACGACGGGTCGGCCGGCACCACCACCTCGGTGCCGCGCAGCGTCGGCTGGCCGGTGAGCGCGACCGCGCGGCCGTGGCCGTCCGGCCCGTGCGGGGTGACGGAGACCTCGGCGCCGAACAGGCGCA
This sequence comes from Methylobacterium sp. J-059, assembly GCF_022829485.1. NCBI lineage: Bacteria > Pseudomonadati > Pseudomonadota > Alphaproteobacteria > Hyphomicrobiales > Methylobacteriaceae > Methylobacterium > Methylobacterium sp. J-059. The sequence goes on along the minus strand of NZ_JAKSYA010000138.1, from coordinate 105,915 downwards.
GCATCCGCTCGGTGTGGTCGCGGGTGGCCGCGGCCTCGATCACCGTGGTGGTGCCCGGGGCGTTGAGGCCGGCGAGGAGCACCGCGGACTTGATCTGCGCCGAGGCGGCTGGCGTCTCGTAGCGGATCGGGATCGCCTCGCGCGGGCCGCGCAGCGTCAGCGGCACGCGGCCGTCCTCGGCCTCCGCGAGCACCTGGGTGCCCATCAGCCGGAGCGGATCGAGGATGCGGCGCATCGGCCGGCTGCGCAGGGAGGCGTCGCCGTCGAAGGTCGCCGTGACCGGCTGGCCGCCGACGACGCCCATCATCAGCCGCGAGCCGGTGCCGGCATTGCCGAAGTCGAGGGTCTCGGCCGGATCGGACAGGCCGCCGATGCCGACGCCGCGCACCACCCAGCGTCCCTCCCCCAGGCGCTCCATGGAGGCGCCGAGCGCACGGGCCGCGGCCGCGGTGCGCAGCACGTCGTCGCCCTCCAGCAGGCCCTCCACCCGCGTCTCGCCGATGGAGAGCAGGCCGAGGATCATCGCGCGGTGCGAGATCGACTTGTCGCCCGGCGGCCGCAGCCGTCCGCGCAGGGGCGCGCCGGGCGCGGCGGAAAGCGGGGTCGGCTCGGAATCGTGCGACACGGGCGGTCAACTTCGCGAGGGATCCGGGCCGGGGCCGCGGGATCGCCAGAGGAGGCGCTGAGGCGCCGAAAAGCCGGTGCGACGCGTGGCGCCGCGCGGGAACATGGGGCGGTCGGTTATCACGCGCGCCGCGATCCGTCATCCGAGCTGCGGCGCCGATCCGACGGTCCGCCGCCGCCCTGGACGCATCGAATGTCGCCGGCGAACGATCGCCGATCACTTTTCCGCAAAAAGGGGGTTGAGTCCGATCCGAGGCCCGCCTATAGAACCGCCCTCGCCGGACGGCATCGCCGGGCCAGCGAGACACCAGCGCGGACCTCCAGAGCCGCGGTGGACGAGAGTGGGGCCTTAGCTCAGCTGGGAGAGCGCTTCCATGGCATGGAAGAGGTCATCGGTTCGATCCCGTTAGGCTCCACCACTCTCCCTCTCAGACGCGAATACGGCTGTCCGAGAAGGGTTCGGCAGGGACGATGTCCCATCGCTGCCCCATACGATCTTGTGCCGACATCCCGTACGATAGGCAGGCCGCCGCCACGTCTACGACCGAGACCAGGTACGGTTTCTATCTGCCATCGAACGGCGCGGTTTTCAGAAGAATCTGCCGTTACGGGCTGCCGTCGGGTTCGCCGACGCTGGTGACTGCATCACGCGCGGATGACGTCGCGTGCCCATTGTCGACCGATCGCATCGACCCTCACGGCTCGCGTCGACGGTCGTCGCACGAGGGCGGCCGGAACCGAACCGCCGATCGCGACCTTACATCTTCAATCACTGGTTGTGTGAGGCTATGATGGTTGCGATCGTGATGGCGGCGGTCTTCGGCGCGGGGCTGTCGATCCTGCTCCTGGCCAAGTTCGGCCTCCTCATGGCGCTGCTGGCGATCCCCCTCGGCGGGAGCACCGCGGGCATGGCGGCCGCGCTCGGCCTCGCCGCGACGCGCGATCGGCGCCCGCCGAACCGGATCGGCCGGAGACCTGCGATGGCGCGGCCCGTCACCATCGTCCGCTGACGCCGCAGCTCGCACCGCGACGCCGCTTTCGGCTGGCGCCTACCGGTGCCGGTCGAGGAACTGCGCGAGGTAGGCGCCGGCCGCGTCCGGCCGCTCGACGGCGAGGAGGTGGGCGGCGTGCGGCAGCGTCACCAGTTCCGCCTGGGGGATGCCCCGGCAGATCTCCTCGGCCATCGCGGGCGGCGTCGCGGGGTCCTCGCGGCCGGCGACGACCAGCGTCGGGGCGGTGATGGCCGGCAGACGCGGGCGCAGGTCCATGCGCCCGATCGCGCCGCAGCAGACCGCGTAGCCGGCCGCATCGCAGGCCATGAACGCCGTGCGGATCGGCGCGATCACCTCCGGATGCCGTTCGGAGAAGCCCGGCGTGAACCAGCGGCCGAGGGTCGCCGCGACGATCGCCTGCGGTCCCGCCTCGCGCACCGTCGCGGCGCGCGCGTTCCAGCTCGCTTCGCTCGGCATGTGGGCGGCCGTCGCCATCAGGGTTAGGCTCGCCACGCGGTCGGGCGCGGCGCTCGCCAGCGCCTGCATCGTCATGCCGCCGAGCGACAGGCCGACGGCGTGGATGCGGTCGATGCCGAGCCCATCGAGCAGCGCGAGCAGGTCGCCGGCGAGATCGTCGATCTCGGCCGGCGCGTCCCGCGTCGCCGAGCCGCCATGGCCGCGGGTGTCGTAGCGCAGGATGCGGTAACGGTCGGCCAGGTGCGGCACCACCGCGTCCCACATGGCGAGCGTCGTCCCGAGCGAGTTGGAGAACGCCACCACCGGTGCGTCCTCCGGGCCGGTGAGGATGTGGTTCAGGGGCAGGTGAGCCATCTCAGGCCGCCAGCCCGAGGGCGGCGCGGGCCTCGGCCGGTGTCGCCGGCCGGCGGCCGTGGCGGCGCACCGCCTCGGCGGCGAGCCCGACGAGCTCGGCGTTGCTCGCGGCGAGCCGGTCCTTGGCGATGCGGATGTTGTCCTCGAGCCCGGTGCGCACCGCATCGGCGCCGCGCGCCAGCGCCCACTCCATCACCACCGCCTGGTTGCGGCCGATCCCGGCCGCCGTCCAGGTCGCCCCGGGCAGGATGCGCCGGGTCTCGGCCAGCAGGATGTCGAGCAGGTGCTCGTCGGCCGGCATCGCGTTCTGGACGCCCATCACGAACTGCACGTGCGGCCGCGCGTCGATCAGGCCGGCCTCGACGAGGCGGCGGGCGCCGTGGAGGTGCGACAGGTCGAAGATCTCGATCTCCGGCCGCACGCCGAAGCGCGTCATCTGCGTGGCGAGGTCGGTGACGAGGGCGGCCGGATTCTCGTAGACGATGGTCGGGAAGTTGACCGAACCGGTCGAGAGCGAGGCCATGTCCGGCCGGTGCTGCAGCGAGAGACCCCGGCTCGCCGGGTCGCGCCCGCGCCCGCCGGTGGAGAACTGCACCACGAGGCCGGGGCAATGCTTGCGCAGGCCCTCCTGCACGGCGGCGAAGCGGTCAGGATCGGAGGACGGGGTCTCGTCGTCGTTGCGCACGTGGATGTGGGCCAGCGTCGCCCCCGCCTCGAAGGCCTGGTGCGTCGACTCGATCTGCTCGGCCACCGTCACGGGAAGCGCCGGGTTGTCCGCCTTGCGCGGCACCGAGCCGGTGATCGCCACGGCGATCACCACGGGCGCGCTGGTCTCGATCTGGCTCATGGTCACTCCGTGGCTCGGCCGCGTCCTCGCGCGATTCTCGCGGGATGTAGACCGCCGCGCCCGCGCGCAAAGCCCGGGGCGGAGACAGCGCCGCCGCTCTGTCGGCCCGCTTGATGCCGCGGCCGCGGCGGTTCATGGGTCGAGCGTCCGTGCGCGGGCCGCGCGAAGGAGGATGTCATGAGCCGTCTCGTCACCGTGCTGAACGGCCCGAACCTGAACCTCCTCGGCCGGCGCCAGCCGGAGATCTACGGCCACGAGACCCTGGCCGACGTCGAGGCCGCCTGCCGGGCGCTCGCCGGCGAGCTCGGGCTCGCGCTGCAGTTCCGGCAGTCGAATCACGAGGGCGCGTTGATCGACTGGATCCACGCGGCGCGGGACGAGGCCGCCGGCATCGTCATCAACCCGGCCGCCTTCACCCATACCTCGGTGGCGCTGCTCGACGCGCTCAACGCCTTCGACGGCCCGGTGATCGAGGTTCACATCTCGAACGTGCACAAGCGCGAGGCCTTCCGGCACCACTCCTACGTCTCGCTGCGCGCCGACGGCGTGATCGCCGGGCTCGGCACCGAAGGCTACGGCCTGGCGCTGCGCCGCGTCGCGACGTTGATCGGCCAAGCCGAGGCGGCGCGCTGATGCGGGACGGGGCGGTGGGCCGGGCGGGCAGCGCGCACGCGGCGCATGGACGGTTCGGCCGCCGATGCCTATGGCGTAGCGCGAGCCCGCCTCCGTCGGTCCGGGCGCTCCTCCTGCTTGCGATGGCGATGTTCGGTTCGATGCGTCCCGTCTCGGCCGAACCGGTTCCGCCGCCCGAGGCGACGACGGGACTGATCGAGGCCCTCCAGGCCCGCATCCTGTCCGGCCACAGCGCGACCGCGGTGCTGGAGGCGTGGTGCGCCGAGCGCGGCCTGTCGGCCGAGCCGCACCTCGTCGCCCGTCGGGTCCCGGGGGCCGAGAAGCCCCTCGACGCGGCGCAACGCAAGCGTCTCGGCCTCGCGCCGGACGAGCCGGTCCGCTACCGGCGCGTCCGGCTCGCCTGCGGCGTCCACGTCCTGTCCGAGGCCGACAACTGGTACGTGCCGGGCCGGCTGACGCCCGCCATGAACGCGGCCCTGGACGAGACCGACGCGCCGTTTGGCCGGGTGGTGCGCCCGCTCGCGCCGACCCGCCGCAACGTCGCGCTCCGCCCGCTCCGCGATCCCGGCGCCCCCGCCCCGGGTCCGGACGACCCGCTGTTCGAGGTCGACGCGGTGCTCGCGACCGGGGCCGGCCTGCCGTTCTGCGAGGTCGCCGAGACCTATCTCGGGGCCGTGCTCGGGCGCGGACCTTAGCAGCCGCCGCTGCGTCTTGCGGGACTTCGGTGCGCACGGCTATTGCCGGGCCGATCGCCCGGACGGGCGGCACGCTCGGAGGATCCGCATGAGACCGGCAACTGTGTTCGCTCCCACCCTCTTCGCCGCCTGCCTCGTCGCGTCCTGCCTCGTCGGCAGCGGCGCGCAGGCGCAGAAGGCCGCCGACCCGGCCGGGATCTGGCTGACCGAGACCGGCGACTCGAAGGTGCGGCTGACGCGGTGCGGCGCCGGCTTCTGCGGCACCATCGTCAGCACCGCGGGCAAGGGCCTCGACGCCAACAACCCGGACCCGGCCCTGCGCACCCGCAGCGTCGTCGGCGTCCAGATCGTCAACGCCACGAGCCCGTCGGGCGACGGCTATTCCGGCACCCTCTACAACCCGAAGGACGGGAAGACCTATTCCGGCTCGCTCAAGATGACCGGCCCGAACGCGATCGAGGTCTCGGGCTGCGTGATGAGCGTCTTCTGCAAGCGCCAGACCTGGAAGCGGGTGGGCTGAGCCGTCAGCCCGCCGCCACCGCCGCGGTGATCGCGTCGAGGGCGGCCTTCGCGCCGGCGCCCTCCGGGCCGCCGGCCTGGGCCATGTCGCGGCGGCCGCCGCCGCCCTTGCCGCCGAGATGGCCTGCGCCGGCCCGCACCAGGGCGACGGCGTCGTAGCGCTCGGTGAGGTCCGGGGTGACGCCGACCACGAGGCCGGCCTTGCCGTCGGCGCCGACGCCGACGATGGCGACGATGCCGGAGCCGAGCTTCTGCTTGCCGGCATCGGCCAGGCTCTTGAGGTCGCGCATCTCGACGCCCTCGATCGCCCGCGCCATCAGCTTGACGCCGGCCACCTCGGTCGCCTCGTCGCCGCCTCCGGCGCTGCCGCCCATCGCCAGCTTCTTGCGCAGGTCCGAGACCTCGCGCTCCAGCCGGCGGCGATCCTCCAGCAGCCCGGAGAGCCGGTCGGACACCTCCGCCACCGGCGCCTTGAGCTGGGAGGCCAGCGCCCCGAGGGTGCGGCTCTCCTCGCCGCGGTGGCGGCGGGCGGCGTCGGCGGTCATCGCCTCGATGCGGCGCACCCCGGCGCCGACCGCGCTCTCGGCGAGGATCGTGATGGTGCCGATGTCGCCGGTGCGCGCAGCGTGCGTGCCGCCGCAAAGCTCGATCGAGAAGTTCGGCAGGCGGCCGCCCTCGATCTCCGTGCCGGCATCGTCCACCGGCCGGCCCATGGAGACGACGCGGACCTCGTCGCCGTACTTCTCGCCGAACAGCGCGCGCGCCCCGGACTCGATTGCCTCGTCCACCGCCATCAGCTTGGTCACCACCGGCACGTTCTGCAGCAGCGCCGCGTTGGCGATGTCCTCGACGCGGGCGAGCTCGGCCGCCTCGATCGGCTTCGGGTGGCTGATGTCGAAGCGCAGGCGCTCGGGGGAGACCAGCGAGCCCTTCTGCGCGACGTGGTCGCCGAGCACCTGCCGCAGGGCCTCGTGCAGCAGATGGGTGGCGGAATGGTTGGCGCGAATCGCGGCCCGGCGGGCGTGGTCGACCTTCAGCTCGACGGCCTGGCCGAGGCTCAGTGTGCCCGCCTCCACGGTGACGTGATGGACGAACAGGTCGCCGAGCTTCTTCTCGGTGTTGGTCACGCGAGCCTTCAGCCCCGGCGCGGCGAGCGTGCCGGTGTCGCCGACCTGTCCGCCGGATTCGGCGTAGAACGGCGTCTGGTTGGCGATGAGCAGCCCGCTCTCACCGGCCTGCAGGGCCTGGACCTCGGCGCCGTCGCGCAGCAGCGCCGTCACGACGCCCTCGGCGCTCTCGGCCTCGTAGCCCAGGAACTCGGTGGCGCCGGTCCGGTCGCGCACCGAGAACCACACCGTCTCGGTGGCGGCCTCGCCCGAGCCCGACCACGCCGCGCGCGCCGCCTGCTTCTGGCGTTGCATCGCGAGGCCGAACGCCTCCGTGTCGACGCCGATGCCCCGGGCCTTCAGGGCGTCCTGCGTCAGGTCGAGGGGGAAACCGTAGGTGTCGTAGAGGGTGAAGGCGGTCTCCCCGGCGAGGTTCTGGCCGGTGGCGAGGTCGCGGGTCTCGGCGTCGAGGATCGCGAGGCCGCGCTCCAGGGTGCGGCGGAAGCGTGTCTCCTCGAGGCGCAGGGTCTCGGAGATCAGGCTCTCGGCCCGCACCAGCTCGGGGTAGGCCTGGCCCATCTCCCGCACCAGCGTCGGCACGAGGCGGAACATCGCCGGCTCGCGCGAGCCGAGCAGCTCGAGGTGGCGCATGGCGCGGCGCAGGATGCGGCGCAGCACGTAGCCGCGGCCCTCGTTGCCCGGCAGCACGCCGTCGGCGATCAGGAAGGAACCGGCGCGCAGGTGGTCGGCGATCACCCGGTAAGAGGCGACGTTCGCGGGCTCGGGCGGGCGGCCGACCGCGTGCGACACGGCATCGATCAGCGACCGGAACAGGTCGGTCTCGTAGTTCGAGGTCACGCCCTGGAGGATCGCGGCCATGCGCTCCAGGCCCATGCCGGTGTCGATCGACGGCCGCGGCAGGACCAGCCGGTTGCCCGGCTCGACCTGCTCGTACTGCATGAACACGAGGTTCCAGAACTCGAGGAAGCGGTCGCCGTCCTCGTCGGGCGAGCCGGGCGGGCCGCCGGCGAGCCCCGGGCCCTGGTCGATGAAGATCTCCGAGCACGGCCCGCAGGGGCCGGTGTCGCCCATCTGCCAGAAGTTGTCCGAGGTGCCGATGCGGATGATCTTGTCGTCGGAAAAGCCGGCGATCTTCTTCCAGAGCGTCGCCGCCTCGTCGTCGTCGGCATAGACCGTGACGAGGAGCCGGTCCGGCTTGAGGCCGAACTCCTTGGTGATCAGGGTCCAGGCCAGCTCGATCGCCTGCGGCTTGAAGTAGTCGCCGAAGGAGAAGTTGCCGAGCATCTCGAAGAAGGTGTGGTGGCGCGCGGTGTAGCCGACGTTGTCGAGGTCGTTGTGCTTGCCGCCGGCGCGGACGCATTTCTGCGCCGTCGTCGCCCGCACGTAGGGCCGCTTCTCGACGCCGGTGAAGACGTTCTTGAACTGCACCATGCCGGCGTTGGTGAACATCAGCGTCGGGTCGTTCTTCGGCACCAGCGAGGACGACGGCACGATCGTGTGCCCCGCACCCGCGAAGTAGTCGAGGAAGGCCGACCGGATCTCGTTGACGCCGCTCATCGGATAACTCTGTGCTGGGCCGGGCTTTTTCGCGCGGCGACGCCCGGCCGTCCCGGGCCGTTCGTCGCGGATGCGCCCTCATACGGAGGGACGGGCGCCAAGTCACGGGCTCACATCGCGCCCCACCATCGCCGGAGGAACGGGTGATGGCCGGCCGGCCCCCGGAAACCGCCGGCACGACCGGAATGGTCCAGCCTCGGCCGTGTTGTCGCCACATCTGTCAAGCCAGATCGGGGGGTGGCGCCGCAATCGGCGCGAAACCGGGATTTTGGGACGCACATGCAGGGCCGCACCGTCGGAACGTCTCGCAAGGCCATCGCGTCCGGCTCCGCCGCCGTCGGCAAGGGCGCGTCCAAATCGGCGTCCACGGGTCGCTTCGGGGCGGGCGCCACCGACTGCATCACCCTTTCCGCCCCGGTCGGCCGCGGCCACGGCAGCCGTCCGGCGCTCGCCCGCTCCGTCCTGTCGATGTCGCTGTTCGCCGGCGCGTTGAGCGCGCTGCTGATCGGCTCGGGCGTCGAGCTCGGCAAGATCGGCCTCGAGAATGCGGTGTCCTCGGCCCAGGCCGCCACCGAGATCCCGATGCCCCGCCCCCGCATCCAGGTGAGCGCGCTGCCGCCCGTCGTCGCCGAGCCGCCGGTGGTGCTGCGCGCCTCCTCGGCCTTCGCCGCGGTCCACGATCTCGACACCGAGCTCGGGTCCAACGCGGTCGACCGGGTCTCCTACGACTTCCTGCTCTCGGAGAGCGCCGGCGGCGACCCGAACGACGTGCTCGAGTTCGGGCCGATGAAGATCCGCCGCCACATCGTCCAGACCATCGTCCGCGCCGCCCAGGCCGTGCAGACCGACCCGGTGCTGCTGATGGCGGTGGCCGACAAGGAGTCGAGCTTCATCACCGCCGTGCAGGCCAAGACCTCCTCGGCCACCGGCCTGTACCAGTTCATCGAGCGGACCTGGCTCGGCTGCGTGCGCGACTTCGGCGCCAAGTACGGGATGGAGAAGGAGGCGGCGCTGATCGTCGCCGATTCCAACGACCGGCCGACGGTGACGGACGCCGCCGAGCGCACCCGGATCCTCGAGCTGCGCCGCGATCCCTACCTCTCGGCGCTTCTGGCGGGCGAGATGCTGAAGCGCGATGCCGCCCGCATCGCCCTGCGGATCGGGCGCGAGCTGTCTCTGGGCGAGGTCTACCTCGCCCACTTCCTCGGGCCGGACGATGCCGAATCGTTCCTCGCCCAGGTCGTCGACAAGCCCGGCGCCGCCGCGGCCAAGCTGCTGCCGGGCCCGGCGCGGGCCAACCGCTCGATCTTCTTCGCTTCCGAGCGCAACCGCCGCCGCAAGGCCGCGAGCCTGTCGGTCGCGCAGGTCCACGAGAAGTTCGAGGCGATGATGAGCGCCCGCGGCGCTCGCTACCGCGACGTCCGCGCCGTGTCGGGCGTGATGGCCTACGCCGACGCCGACGCGGCCGCCCGCTAGGATCGGCCGCCCCAGGTATCTCGGGCGCTCCAGGTATCGGGCGCCTCGGGGATCGGCCGTCCGCAAGGATCAAACGGCCGCCTGAATCGTGAAGCCGGCGCAACTGACTGCGCTTTCCCGACTTCTTTCTTCAAGCGACTCCGCATCCGCGGCCCGCGACGCGAAGACTTCGGGGGAAGTTCTTGACCAAACCGCTCCGACACCGGCCCATCGACACGCTGAGCCCCGACATACCCCTCGACCGGATCGGGGAGACGCTGGCATCGTTCTACGACAGCCTCGTCGCCGAGGGCGTGCCGGAGCATCTGGCTGCGCTCGTGCGCAAGGTCCGGCAATCCGAATCCGACGGCGACGTCGCGAAGCCTGCGGCGCCCCCTGCCCCGCGGGCCGAGCGGATCGCCCTCGTCGTCGAGGACAATCCCCAGGTTCGCGGCCTCGCGGAGGCGCTGCTCGAGGAGACCGAGCTTTCGGTCGTCGGCTGCGACAGCGCCGAAGCGGCGCTCGCGGTGCTGCAGGCACGGGGCGGCGACGTCGCCCTGGTCTTCGCCGACGTGCGTCTGGCCGGCGAGATGGACGGCCTCCAGCTTGCCCATGCGGTCGCGACGCTGTGGCCGCGGGCGCGGCTCGTCATCACGTCGGGCCACTGCGTCGGCCGCCCCGAGATCCCGCCTGAGGCGGTGTTCATCCAGAAGCCGTGGCGCGCCTTCGACGTGCTGGTGGAGGCGGAACGGGCCGTCGGCGAGCCGGCACCGCCGATCCTCTGACGCCGGCCCTGCGCGCTACCCTTCGCGTCGACGGCATCGTCCGGCTCTGCATGGAACGCGGCATCGGCCGCTTCGATCGCCGTCCCGGACCGAAACGGGCATGTGGGCGTGAAATTTGCAGCACGGACGTCGCACCGGCGCATCCGCGGAGTGTTACGTCCTTGCCGATCCTGTCCGTCCGGCACCTCACCGTGTACCGCTACCGCCGCCCGGTCTCCTTCGGCGAGCACCGGATCATGTTCCGCCCGCGGGACAGCTACGATCAGCGCCTGATCGAGGCGACCCTCGACATCGACCCGCTGCCGGCCAGCGTGCGCTGGATGTTCGACGTGTTCGGCAACTGCGTCGCGATCGCGAGCTTCGACACGCGCAGCGACACCCTGCGCTTCACCTGCGGCATCACCCTCGACCATACGCCCGAGCACGCTCCGGTCTTCCCGCTGGCGCCGCACGCGACCCACTACCCGTTTGGCTACGGCGTCGAGGACATGCCCGACCTGTCGCGCTCGATCGAGCGGCAATGGCCCGACACGCACCACGTGGTCGACGCCTGGGCGCGCAGCTTCATCCCGGCCGACGGCCGCATCCCGACGCAGGACCTGCTCGCCGACATGACCCGCGGCATCCGCCGCAACTTCACCTACCTCGCCCGCAGCGAGAAGGGCGTGCAGGACCCGGTGACGACGCTCCGCCTGAAGCGCGGATCGTGCCGCGACTTCGCGGTGCTGATGATGGAGGGCGTCCGCTCCCTCGGCATGGCGGCGCGCTTCGTCTCCGGCTACCTCTACAATCCGCGCAACGACCGCGACCGCCACGTCGGCGGCGGCTCGACCCATGCCTGGGTCGGCGTCTATCTTCCGGGGGCCGGCTGGATCGAGTTCGACCCGACCAACGGCATCGTCGGCAATCGCGACCTGATCCGCGTCGCCATCGCCCGCGACCCGCGGCAGGCGGTGCCGTTGCACGGGTCGTATTTCGGTCTGGCGAGCGACGACCTCGGCATGCGCGTCGACGTCGCCGTGACCGAGAAGCCGGCGCTGGAGCTCGCCCCCGCGCAATAGGGGTACCGACACGCCGGTGCGGGCATCATGAACGTATGCTTCGTTGAGGAAGGTTGGCAGGTGGCGCGATGAAGATCAGGACCGGTTTCGATATCGCCTTCGATTCGGCGCAGCCGATGCCGATGATCCTGATGCTCAGCGTCCACCCGTCGCGGCTGCCGGACCTGCTGTCGCCGCAGGCGATCGCCTTCGATCCGCCGATCCCCTGCCACCAGTATGAGGACGGCTTCGGCAACATCTGCCATCGCATCGTCGCGCCGCCCGGGCTGCTGACGATCTCGGCCGACTTCACGGTGCAGGATTCCGGGCAGCCCGACGCGTTCGTGCCGGATGCGCGGCAGATCCCGGTGCAGGACCTGCCCGACGAGGTCCTCGTCTACCTGCTGGGCTCGCGCTACTGCGACACCGACAAGCTTTCGCAGACCGCGTGGTCGTTGTTCGGCAGCACGCCGGAAGGTTGGGCGCGCGTCCAGGCGATCGTCGACTACACCCACGAGCGCATCCGCTTCGACTACATGCGCGCCGACGCCACCCGCAGCGCTCATGACGGCTTCATGCAGCGCGAGGGCGTGTGCCGCGACTTCGCGCACCTGGCCGTCACCTTCTGCCGCTGCATGAACATCCCGGCGCGTTACTGCACCGGCTATCTCGGCGACATCGGCGTTCCGAAGGATCCGGCGCCGATGGACTTCTCCGCCTGGTTCGAGGTCTACCTCGAAGGGCCGCAGGGCGGGTGCTGGTACACCTTCGACGCCCGCCACAACACGCCGCGCATCGGGCGGATCGTGATGGCGCGCGGGCGCGACGCCACCGACGTCGCGATCACCACCAACTTCGGCTACGCGCCCCTCGCCCGCTTCGACGTGCACACCGACGAGGTGGCGTGATCTCGCGCCCTCGATCGGCGCGACGACGTCTTCGCGGCTTACGTATTCCCACGCTCCTGAAATCTTCGCCGGCCCGTGGAACCCTCTGCCTATGCTCACGCTTGTAATAGCAAAGGTTACTGCACAGGTAGGCCACATCATGAAGACCTCAGCCACCGCTCTCGCCGCCCTCCTCGGATTCTCGATTGTTGCCAGCGTGCCGGCCATGGCCGCCTCGACCTACGATCCCTTCGGCACCGATGCCGGATACGAGGAAGATCAGTCCTACGGTTACCAGGGTACGCAGAGCCGTGACTATTACGGCCAGCGTCCCGTCTACGAGCCGGGCTACGGCCAGGGCGTGCAGGCCGCGCCGCAGGCGCAGGTCCAGCCGATCCAGCGCGAGATCGTGGCGTTCAACGGCAACTATGCTCCGGGCACGGTCGTCGTCTCGACCGCCGAGCGTCGCCTGTACTTCGTGATGCCCAACGGCGAGGCGATCCGCTACGGCGTCGGCGTCGGCCGTCCCGGCTTCACCTGGTCGGGCACCAAGACCGTGACCGCCAAGAAGGAGTGGCCGTCGTGGACGCCCCCGGCCGCGATGATCGCCCGCCGCCCCGACCTGCCGCGCTACATGGCCGGCGGCATCGAGAACCCGCTCGGCGCCCGCGCCATGTACATCGGCAACACCGAATACCGCATCCACGGCTCGAACGAGCCGGACACGATCGGCCAGGCCGTGTCGTCGGGTTGCATCCGGATGACCAACGACGACGTCACCGACCTCTACGAGCGCGTGAAGGTTGGCGCCAAGGTCGTGGTCCTGAACTGATCCGACAGCGCACCTGTCTGCGAAATCATGAGGGCCGCGTCATCCGAGAGGGTGGCGCGGCCCGTCTCGTCTGAACACCTCGGCGCCGCTTCGCTCGGCTCCGCGGGCTCGAGCCCCGCGCCGGCGATCCGCGCAGCCGTCGATACGGAGACGCGGGAGGCGTCGGGCGCGCATTCGAGGCCTCGACCTCGCGGTGCGAAGGCGGTCGCGCGTCAGGGAACGACGCGGCCGACCGCCGTCTGCGGCTGGCTGAACGAGGCGATCGGCATGTCGCAGAAGCAGCGCGCGCCCAGCGGCCGCGGGCCCGGAAGCGGGCAGGAATAGGGTTGCGGGCCGGTCAGGCCCTGCTGGACCGCATCGCAGTTCAGGCCGACCGGGCGGGCCGGGGCCGGCCGCTCGCGCCGCCGCGGGTAGGTCGGGCGCTCGTCGTAGGCCGGGCGCTCGTCGTACCCGCGGGGCGGCGCGTCGTAATACTGGGCGTCGGCGGCCTGCAAGGCCAAGGTCGTGAGCAGGGCGGCGAGGCCGAGGCGTGTGATCTGTCGCATGGCATCCCTATCGGCGGAACGTAGGAACCCTGTTCGGGCCGATGCAGGCATGCTCGCGGAAACCCGGCGAAAACGAGACGGCCCGCCCCCGACGATCGGAGGCGGGCCGGTGAGCGATTGCCCGTGGCCCGCCCCCCGAAGGGGCGGGCATGGTTTGCAGGGCTCAGTGCGTCGCCTTGTTGGCGGCGTCCTGCGCATCGTGCGCCGCCTGCTTGGCGGCATCCGTTCCCTGCTCCATCGCCTTGCGGGCGTTGTCGGCACCTTCCTGCATCACGGACTTCGCGCGCTCGGCACCCTGCTGCATCGCGCTCTGGGCGAGACCGCCGAAATCCTTGGCCTGCGCCTGGATCGCGGCGAACTGGCTGCGCACGAACTCGGCCTGATGCTGCATCGCCTCCTGCACGTCCTTCGAGCGGACGAGCTTCTGGGCGAGGTCGAAGGCGGCGTTGACGTTCTGCTCGGCATACTCGAAGCCGCGGGCGGACACGTCCTTCACGCTGGTCCGGGTCGCCTCGGTGGACCCGGTCACGGTCTCCGCGGTGCGGCGTGCGGCGCCGATGAAGCTGTCGAAGGCCTTGCGGGCCTGGTCGACGCTCTTTTCGGCGAAATCGCGCATCTCGGTCGGGACTTCGTAGGTCGGGGGGGTGCTCATCGCTCGTCTCCTCTCACGTTGCCGGTTGATGCATCATTGTGCGCTGCACAATAACACAGGTATCATCGTACGCCACCCGGCGAGGCAGCATTAACGTTGATGCGAGGTAAACGTGTGACGGGCGCGAGAAAGGTCCAGCACCCTTCGGCGCTCCGCCTACAATAAGCACGGTACAATCATATTTCCGTAACCGAACGGGCCGGGACGCGGCCGATGGGGACACTTCGTTGAACGTTGGCGACAGCACGCGTGCAGGCCTCACGGCCGCTCTGGAGGCCTGGGCGGGCGATCCCGTCCTCGCCGCGACGCTGGCTGATTCGGCGCGGGCCTACCTCGTCCTCGACGCGGCCGCGACGGCGATCCTGCACGCCTCCGCCGCGGCCGTCCCGTTCCGCGACGCGGTCTCGGACGAAGCCGGGACGCTGAACCCGGCCCTCGCCGGCCACATCCGTGCCGTCGGCGGCACCGAGCGGCCGCGGCTGGTGCGCCTGCGCCTCGATCCGCGGCGGATCGCGCCGCCGACCGCCTGCCTGATCGCCGGCGGCACGATCGACGGCGCCCCCGCCCTACTCCTGATCGCGGTCGGTCCCCTCCCCGCCTTCCGCCCGCGCCCGGTTCCGCCCGCGACCACGGATCGGCCGGACGATCACGTCATGCCGGCCGCTCCGGTCGCGGCCGCGGCGCCGATCGCGCGCGATCCGGGCGACGCGGTCGTGCCCATGGCCGGCGATCGCTTCGTCTGGCGGAGCGATGCCGCGGACCGCCTCGCGACGATCTCCGGGGCATCGTTCGGGCCGCTCGCGCCGCGCCTCGTCGGGCACAGCTGGGCCGACCTCGCCGGGGCCGGCCGCTTGCGCGATGCAGACGCGTTCCTCGCCGCGGTCGGATCCCGGCGCACGTTTCGGGCGCTGCCGGCCGTGCTGGACGCCGGCCCGATCGGTGCGCTCGTCCTCGACCTGTCCGGCGCCTGCCTCGGCCGCAGCGGCGACACGTTCTCGGGATTGGGCGGGTACGGCGTGGTGCGCGCGGTGATTGCACCGTCGGCAGCCTTGGAACCCCCGACCGATGCGGCGCAAGCCGGTCCGGATCCGGTCGTCCCCGTTCCCGATCCCCAGCTGCCCCACGCCGTCTCCCCGCCCGACGCGGAGGCGGGCGGCCCGGGCTCCGAGGGAGCCGATCGCACGCTGCCCGACATCCGCAAGGCCGCGTGGCCGCCGGCGACGATCACCGCCGCCCGCTTCGGCAGCCATTGGGCCGGCGATCCATTCGCGCGCGATCCCTGGTCCGGTGCCCGTGGCCCGGCGCCGGTGCCAGATATCGACGCCGCCCCTGCGCCGATCGCGGTCCTGCCGGACTCCGAGCCGGCGCCCGTCGAGCAGAGCCCGCCCAGCGAAAGCCCGGTCGCGGTGCAGGAGGGCGCCGACGCCGCCCTGTCGGTGACCGAGCACGCGGCCTTCCGCGAGATCGCCCGCGCGCTCGGTGCCCGCTACGCCGGCGACGACGAGATCCGGGACCCGGCCGACGCCGCGGATGCGCGCGGCGCGGGCGGAGCGGTGATGCCGTTCCCGACGCCCAGGGTCGCGGAGCCCGAGACGCCGGTGCAGCCGGACGACGTCGCTCCGCCCCTGGACGACCTCCCCCTTTCGATGCTGATCCACCGCGGCGACGCGGTGCTGGCGGCCAACCGCCGCCTCCTCGACCTCACCGGATACGCCGACCTCGCGAGCCTTCAGGCCGCGGGCCTCCATCGCCTGTTCCCCGGGCTTGCCCCGGCCGACCGCGTCGCCGGTACCGGCGCCTCCGCCGGCCCGCGCATCGTCGAGACCGCGCAGGGCGGCAGCCGTCCGGTCGCCATCGAGCGCGGGCCGACGACCTGGAGAGGAGAGCCGGCGACCTGCATGATCCTGCGCGTGGTCGACGAGGCCGATCCGGCCCGCGAGCGGGCGGCCGAACGCCTCGCCCAGTCGTTTCGCGACGGCCACGCCGCGGACGCGCGTGCGACCCTCGACGCCCTCGACGACGGCGTCGTCACCCTCGACCCGGCCTCCCGCATCGTCGCGATGAACCGGGCCGCCGCCGGCCTGTTCGGATGCGATCCCCGCGAGGTGGTCGGCACCGGCTTCGACACCCTGTTCGAGGCCGCGCAGCGCGACGCGGTGCGTGCCGGCATCGCCGGGCTCGGCACCGAGACGCGCATCGCCGCCGCCGGTGGCCGTCTGCTGACGCTGCGCGTGTCCGGCCGGGACGGGGCCCGCGTCGCCCTGCTGCGGCCTGCGCCCGACGATGCCGCGCGGGCGCGGCCGGACTTCGATCGCGCGGCCTTCCTCAATCGCCTCGATCGCGAGATCCGCACGCCGGTCGAGGGGATCGTCGGCCTCGCCGACGGCATCCTCGTGGAGCCGCACGGGCCGGTCGACGAACGCTACCGCACGACGCTGCGCGCGATCCGAGCGGCGGGCGACCACGTGCGCGGCCTCGTCTCCGACCTGATCGACATCGCCACCATCGAATCCGGCGGCCTCGCGCTGTCCGTCCGGCCGCTGCCCCTGAACGAGCTGGTCTCCGGCTGCGTCGAGCTGCTGCAGCCCGAGGCGGCGCGCGGGCGCATCGTCCTGCGCACCAGCTTCTCACCGGATCTCGCACCGCTGGAGGGGGACGAGCCTTCCCTGCGGCAGGCGGCGCTGACGGTGATCGGCGAGGCGATCCGCGCGACGGCGGCCGGCGGCCAGGTGATCGTCTCGACGACGCCGGGCGAGCGCGGCGGCATCGCGCTGAAGGTGCGCGGCACCGGCCCGGGCGCACGCTCCGCCGAGCCCGAGGACGGGCACGACTCCCGCAGCGGCAGCGAGTCGCACGTCGCCGGGCTCGGATTGCCGCTGACCAAGGCCCTGGTCGAGGCCAATCACGGTTCGCTGCGCATCTCGACCCGGGGCAACGACGGCACCCTGGTGGAGATTCTTCTCCCAGGAACGGAATTCCGGACGGGGTGAGTGGCACGCCGAGACAATCCCCGGCCTTTGTCAGAGGACCGGTTCGAAATTCGTCGTCACCGTTAGACTCTTCAAGCGGGGCCGTGCAGACCATCCCACCGAGGGACGACGACGGGACTTAGGGTCGGGCTCGAACGGGCCCCGACCTTGGGGCAGGAAAACCGGCTTGACAGCCCTCTCCGGGCGCCCCTAGCAGGAATTGTGTCGCCTTCGGCCGGATGCGGGTCGGGCGGGGGGCGGCGATTGGTGTTACGACGACGACGACGATAATCTTTGGAAGCCCCGGCTGCGCGGACAACTGCGATACGATCGGGCACCAATCAGGGAGACGCGAGATGGACGGGAAGGTCGTCGAGGTTCGGGACACATGGCGCGAGGGCGCCCATGTGGACGACGCCAAGTATCGCGAGATGTACGCCGCCTCGGTTGCCGACCCGAACGCGTTCTGGGGCGAGCACGGCAAGCGCATCGACTGGATGACGCCGTTCTCCAAGGTCAAGAACGCCAGCTTCGAGCCGGGCCAGGTCTCGATCAAGTGGTTCGAGGACGGCAAGACCAACGTCGCCTACAATTGCGTCGACCGGCACCTCGAGACCCGCGGCGACGAGACCGCGATCATCTGGGAAGGCGACGACCCGAACGAGTCGAAGCACATCACCTACCGCGAGCTGCATGCGCAGGTCTGCCGGATGGCGAACGTGCTGCGCAACCGCGGCGTCGAGAAGGGTGATCGCGTCACGATCTACATGCCGATGATCCCCGAGGCCGCCTACGCCATGCTGGCCTGCGCGCGCCTCGGCGCCGTGCACTCCATCGTCTTCGGCGGCTTCTCGCCCGATTCGCTGGCCTCGCGCATCGAGGGCTGCGCCTCGAAGATCGTGATCACCGCGGACGAGGGCCTGCGCGGCGGGCGCAAGGTGCCGCTGAAGGCGAACGTCGACGCGGCGATCGCGCGCCTCGGCAAGGACGTCGTCGACCACGTCGTCGTGGTGCGCCGCACCGGCAGCGACGTGGCGATGGAGCCGGGCCGCGACGTGTACTACCACGAGGCCGCCGAGCAGGTGACCGACGAGTGCCCGGCCGAGGCCGTGGAGGCCGAGCACCCGCTCTTCATCCTCTACACCTCGGGCTCGACCGGCCAGCCCAAGGGCGTGGTCCACACCACCGGCGGTTACCTCGTCTACGCGTCGATGACGCACCAGTACGTCTTCGATTACCGCGAGGGCGAGGTGTACTGGTGCACCGCCGACGTCGGCTGGGTCACCGGCCACAGCTACATCGTCTACGGGCCGCTCGCCAACGGCGCGACGACGCTGATGTTCGAGGGCATCCCGACCTACCCGTCGAATTCCCGGTTCTGGGACGTGGTCGACAAGCACAAGGTCAACATCTTCTACACCGCCCCGACCGCGATCCGCTCGCTGATGGGCGGCGGCGAAGGGCCGGTGAAGAAGACCTCGCGGGCCAGCCTGCGCGTGCTCGGGTCGGTCGGCGAGCCGATCAACCCGGAGGCCTGGGACTGGTACTACAAGGTCGTCGGCGACTCGCGCTGCGCCATCGTCGACACCTGGTGGCAGACCGAGACCGGCGGCATCCTGATCACCCCGCTGCCCGGCGCGACCCGGCTGAAGCCCGGCTCGGCCACGCGCCCGTTCTTCGGCGTGCAGCCGGCGATGGTCGATGCCGAGGGCAAGGTCCTGGACGGGCCGTGCGAGGGCAACCTCTGCATCACCGAGTCCTGGCCCGGCCAGATGCGCACCGTCTACGGCGACCACGAGCGCTTCGAGCAGACCTACTTCTCGACCTATCCGGGCAAGTACTTCACCGGCGACGGCGCCCGCCGCGACGCGGACGGCTATTATTGGATCACCGGCCGGGTCGACGACGTGATCAACGTCTCGGGTCACCGCATGGGCACCGCCGAGGTCGAGTCCTCGCTGGTCGCCCATGCGAAGGTCGCCGAGGCGGCGGTCGTCGGCTACCCGCACAACCTCAAGGGCCAGGGCATCTACGCCTACGTCACCCTCAACGAGGGCGAGGAGGGCGACGACGCGCTGCGCAAGGAGCTCGTGACCTGGGTCCGCAAGGACATCGGGCCGATCGCCTCGCCGGACCTGATCCAGTTCGCTCCCGGCCTGCCCAAGACCCGCTCGGGCAAGATCATGCGCCGCATCCTGCGCAAGATCGCCGAGGACGACTTCTCCTCGCTCGGCGACACCTCGACGCTCGCCGAGCCCGCGGTGGTCGACGACCTGATCGAGAATCGACAGAACCGCGCCGTCTAGGGCCGGTCTGCGACGACGGGCGGGCCTCGACCCGCTCACCGAGGCGGATGCCCCAGGGCGTCCGCCTCCAACATGCAAAAAATGCAGTCACGTCGACCGGAAGGCGGGCCCGATCGCGGGTACCCCTTCATCGGAGGGAGCACACATGTCCATCACCACAAGCGGCCTCGACGGCCGCCCCGCCCCAGCGGTGCCGCGGCCCGGCAGCACCGCGTCCGGACCCGCCTACGACGAAGTCGCGAAGAGCCCGATCTTCCGCCAGCTCGTCCAAGAGCGCACGAGCTTCGGCTGGATCCTCACCGGCCTGATGCTGCTCGTCTATTTCGGCTTCATCGGCCTGATCGCCTTCGACAAGAGCCTGCTCGCGGTGAAGCTCGGCAGCGGCACCGCGTCGGTCGGCCTTCTCATGGGGGTCGTCGTGATCCTCTTCGCCTTCCTCCTCACCGGCCTCTACGTCATGCGCGCCAACACCCGCTACGACGCCCTGGCCGCCGAACTCAAGCGGAGCCTCGGACGATGATCCGCACCCTGTCATTCCTGGGAGCCGCCCTGCTGTCCGGCCCCGCGCTCGCGGCCGGCCCCGACATGGGCGCCGTGCAGCAGCAAGCGACGAACTGGCCGGCCATCGGCATGTTCCTGTTCTTCGTGCTGTTCACGCTGGGCATCACCTACAAGGCGGCCAAGGGCACCAAGTCCGCGGCCGACTTCTACGCCGCGGGCGGCGGCATCTCAGCCGGCACGAACTCGCTGGCGATCGCCGGCGATTACATGTCGGCGGCCTCGTTCCTCGGGATCTCCGGCCTCGTCTACACCTCGGGCTTCGACGGGCTGATCTACTCCACCGGCTTCCTCGTCGGCTGGCCGATCGTGCTGTTCCTGATCGCCGAGCGCCTGCGCAACCTCGGCAAGTTCACCTTCGCCGACGTGGCGAGCTTCCGCCTCGACCAGACCTCGATCCGCATCATCTCCGCGACCGGAACGCTGGTCGTGGTAGCGTTCTACCTGATCGCCCAGATGGTCGGCGCGGGGAAGCTGATCCAGCTCCTGTTCGGCCTGCCCTACCTCTACGCGGTGGTGATCGTCGGCGTGCTGATGATCGTCTACGTCGCCTTCGGCGGCATGAAGGCCACCACCTGGGTGCAGGTGATCAAGGCCTGCCTGCTGCTCGGCGGCGCCACCTTCATGGCCGGGGCCGTGCTGCTCAAGTACGGCTTCAACCCGGAGGCGCTGTTCGCCTCGGCCGTCGCCACGCATCCGAAGGGCGACGCGATCATGGCGCCCGGCGGCCTCGTGTCGAACCCGGTCGAGGCGATCTCGCTCGGCGTCGGCCTGATGTTCGGCACCGCCGGCCTGCCGCACATCCTGATGCGCTTCTTCACCGTCTCGGACGCCCAGGCCGCCCGCAAGTCGGTGTTCTACGCCACCGGCCTGATCGGCTACTTCTACATCCTCACCTTCATCATCGGCTTCGGCGGCATCGCCCTGCTGATGTCGGATCCGTCCTACTTCAAGCTCGGGCCGGCCGGCGCGTTCGACAAGCTGAAGGACATGCTCGGCGGGACCAACATGGTCGCCGTCAACCTCGCCAACGCGGTCGGCGGGCCGTACTTCCTCGGCTTCATCTCGGCGGTGGCGTTCGCGACCATCCTCGCGGTCGTCGCCGGGTTGACGCTGGCCGGTGCGTCCGCCGTCAGCCACGACCTCTACGCCCAGGTGATCGCCCGCGGGCGCACCACCGAGAAGCACGAGGTTAACCTCTCGAAGATCGCGGCGGTGGTGATCGGCATCGTGGCGATCTACCTCGGCTACGTGTTCGAGAACCAGAACGTGGCGTTCATGGTCGGCCTCGCCTTCTCGGTGGCGGCGAGCTGCAACTTCCCGGTCCTGGCCATGTCGATCCTGTGGCGCGGCACCACGACCTGGGGCGCGTTGCTCGGCGGCCTCGTCGGGCTGATCTCGGCGGTGACGATGGTGGTGCTCTCGAAGGCCGTGTGGGTCGCGACGCTCGGCCATGCGGCGGCGATCTTCCCCTACGACAACCCGGCGCTGTTCTCGATGCCGCTGGCGTTCGCGACGATCTGGATCGTCTCGACGCTCGACAAGTCGCGGCGGGCCGAGCGCGAGCGCGCCGCCTTCGAAGCGCAGTTCGTGCGCTCGGAGACCGGCATCGGTGCGGAGGGCGCCCACGCGCACTGACGCCCGCCACACCGGCGACGCCTTTCGAGGGGGCGCGGCATCCGCCGCGCCCCTTCTTCGTCGCGGCACGGCTCCGCGACAGGCCTGCTTCGCGCACGAGCCGAAGCAAACCTGTTACAACGTCTGCATTCCTTCCGTTCCGCCCGTCCGACCTGTTGGCAGAATCGAGGCCTCGGGTAACAATCGCGTGTTCGGTTCTTGCCGAACGGCCGGACGACGCGAGCGCGTCGTCCCAAGCCCGGTTCCGCGAAAGGAGCACCGGGACACGACGGATCGGGAGGAATTTCAAGATGGTTGCTGCAACCGCAGTCCCACGGCCGGGAGACGCGGCACGGCCGATGACCTCGGCCGAGAAGCGCGTGATCTTCGCGTCGTCCCTCGGCACCGTGTTCGAGTGGTACGACTTCTACCTCTACGGCTCGCTCGCCGCGATCATCGGGGCGCAGTTCTTCTCGGCCTACCCGCCGGCCACGCGCGACATCTTCGCGTTGCTCGCCTTCGCCGCCGGCTTCATCGTCCGCCCGTTCGGCGCCCTGGTGTTCGGCCGCGTCGGCGACCTCGTCGGCCGCAAGTACACCTTCCTCGTCACCATCCTGATCATGGGCCTGTCGACCTTCATCGTCGGCATCCTGCCCAACGCCGAGACCATCGGCATCGCGGCGCCGATCATCCTGATCGTGCTGCGCCTCGCGCAGGGCCTCGCGCTCGGCGGCGAGTACGGCGGTGCCGCGACCTACGTCGCCGAACACGCCCCGAACGGACGGCGCGGCTTCTACACGAGCTGGATCCAGACCACCGCGACGCTCGGCCTGTTCCTGTCGCTGCTGGTGATCCTGGCGACCCGCTCGTTCACCGGCGAGGAGGCGTTCAAGGCTTGGGGCTGGCGCATCCCGTTCCTGGTCTCGGTGCTGCTGCTCGGCATCTCGGTCTGGATCCGCCTGCAGCTCTCCGAGTCGCCGGCCTTCAAGAAGATGAAGGAGGAAGGCACCACCTCCAAGGCGCCGCTGACGGAGGCCTTCGGCCAGTGGAAGAACGCCAGAATCGCGCTCATCGCCCTGTTCGGCCTCGTCGCGGGCCAGGGCGTGGTCTGGTACACGGGCCAGTTCTACGCGCTGTTCTTCCTGCAATCGATCCTGAAGGTGGACGGCTACACCGCGAACCTGCTGATCGCCTGGTCGCTCCTGCTCGGGACCGGCTTCTTCGTGTTCTTCGGATGGCTCTCGGACAAGATCGGCCGCAAGCCGATCATCCTGGCCGGCTGCGCGATCGCCGCCGCGAGCTTCTTTCCGCTGTTCCACGGGCTCACCTCGGTGGCGAACCCGGCGCTTGAGCGGGCGATCGACCAGGTGAAGGTCACGGTGGTGGCCGACCCGAAGGAGTGCGGGAACCTGTTCAACCCGGTGGGCACCCGCGTGTTCTCGGCGCCGTGCGACCTCGCCCGCGACTTCCTCTCGAAGTCGTCGGTGAAGTACGCCACCGAAGCCGGCCCCGCCGGCCAGCCGACCGTGGTCAAGGTCAACGACACCGCCGTGCCGTTCCCCGCCGGCAGCCCGGCCGCGGACTTCAACAAGGCCGCCACCGCGGCCCTGCAGGCGGCGGGCTACCCGAAGGCGAACGACGCCGGCATCGTGAAGATGTCGAATCCGTTCGACATCTTCCGGCCGCAGGTGGCGAGCGTGATCGGGCTGCTGTTCGTCCTCGTCCTGTTCGTGACGATGGTCTACGGGCCGATCGCGGCGATGCTGGTCGAGCTGTTCCCGACCCAGATCCGCTACACCTCGATGTCCCTGCCCTACCACATCGGCAACGGCTGGTTCGGCGGCCTGCTCCCGGCCACCGCCTTTGCGATGGTCGCCCAGACCGGCGATATCTATTACGGCCTCTGGTACCCGATCGTCATCGCCGTCGCGACGGTGATCATCGGCCTGTTCCTGGTGCCCGAGACCAAGGACCGCGACATCTACGCCGACGCGGACGCCCCGGCCCCGCGCCGCTGAGCGACGAGATCGTCGCCGCGCACGGATCGGCACGACAACGAGAAGGCCCTGCCGGTCGGCGGGGCCTTCCCTCATTCGAGGGGGCTGCGACGCCGCTCAGTGCCGGAAGTGGCGCACCCCCGTGAACACCATCGCCAGCCCGGCCGCGTCGGCGGCGCGGATCACGTCGTCGTCCCGCATCGAGCCGCCGGGCTGGATCACGGCGGTGGCGCCGGCCTCGGCCGCCGCCATCAGGCCGTCGGCGAAGGGGAAGAACGCGTCGGAGGCCACCACCGCGCCGACCGCGAGGCTGTCCGGGAGGCCGAGGCGCTGGGCACCCTCGGCGGCCTTCCAGGCGGCGATGCGCGAGGAGTCGACCCGCGACATCTGCCCGGCGCCGATGCCGACGGTGGCGCCGCCCTTGGCGTAGACGATGGCGTTCGACTTCACGTGCTTGGCGACCCGGTAGGCGAAGCGCAGGTCGGCGAGCTCGGCTTCCGTCGGCGCGCGCCGCGTGACCACATTCAGCGCCATGTCGTCGACGACCATGGCGTCGCGGCCCTGCACCAGCAGGCCTCCGGCGAGCGTGCGCACGGTCTCGCCCGCGGCTCGCGGATCCGGCAGGCCGCCGGCGAGCAGCAGGCGCAGGTTCTTCTTGGCGGCGACGATCGCGATCGCCTCCTCCGACGCCTCGGGAGCGATGATGACCTCGGTGAAGATCTTGACGATCTCGCGGGCGGCATCCGCGTCGAGGAGCCGGTTGAGGGCGACGATGCCGCCGAAGGCCGAGGTCGGGTCGCAGGCGAGCGCACGGGCATAGGCCTCGGTCAGGCTCGCGCCCTCGGCGACGCCGCAGGGATTGGCGTGCTTGATGATCGCCACCGCCGCCGCGCGGGCCGGATCGAACTCGGCGACGCACTCGTAGGCCGCGTCGGTGTCGTTGAGGTTGTTGTAGGACAGGTCCTTGCCCTGCACCTGCCGTGCGGTGGCGATCCCGGCCCGCGCGATCCCCGGCGCGCGGTAGAAGGCGGCCGCCTGGTGCGGGTTCTCGCCGTAGCGCAGGCCCTGCGCGAGCTGGCCGCCGAAGCTGCGGAACGGTGCCGTGCCGGCGGCTTCCACGTGGGCGGACATCCAGTTGGCGATCGCCGCATCGTAGGCCGCGGTGCGGGCATAGGCCTTCTGGGCGAGCTGCCGGCAGAAGGGCCGGGTGAGCGTGCCGCCGCCCTGCGCCAGCGCCTCCAGAACCGCGCCGTAGTCGGAGACGTCCGTCACCACCGCGACGTCGCCATGGTTCTTGGCCGCCGCGCGGATCATCGCCGGCCCGCCGATGTCGATGTTCTCGACGCAGTCGTCGTAGTCGCGTCCGGCCGCGATCGTCGCCTCGAACGGGTAGAGGTTGACCACCAGCAGGTCGATCGCGCCGATGCCGTGGGCGGCGAGCGCGGCCTGGTGCTCGGGGTTGTCGCGGATGGCGAGCAACCCGCCATGCACCGCCGGATGAAGCGTCTTCACCCGGCCGTCCATCATCTCGGGGAAGCCGGTGAGCTCGGCGACCTCGGTGACCGGCAGCCCGGCCTCGGTCAGCGCCTTGTGGGTTCCGCCGGTGGAGACCAGGGCGATGCCGCGCGCGCTCAGGGCGCGGGCGAAGTCGACGAGCCCCGCCTTGTCGGAGACGGAAAGGAGCGCGCGGGCAACCCGCACCTGATCATGCGACATCGTGGGTCTTGTCGTTTCGAGGGTGTTCCGGGCGCGGTAGCACGAATGGCCGCCGCCGGGCCAGAAGGCCGGTCAGGCCGCCGCGCTCGGCGTGCGTCCGGGTGCCGAGGCGAGGCGCTGGAACGTCCAGTCGACGCGCACGTCGTCGTGGACGGCCACGTGCAGCACGATCTGGTCGGTGCGGCGCGCGCCGGTGAGGCCGGCGAAGTAGACGCTCTCCTCCAGCCGGATCTCGGCGCCGGTGGCGTGGAAGGTCCAGACCTCGCCGAGCGGCGAGGACAGCTCGAGCCCGTCCTCCTGAAGGCGCACCGCGATCGCCGGGTGCAGGTGGAAGCGGATCGCCACGTCCTGCGTCCGCGGCCGGCCCTTCCTCGCGGACGCGTGCAGGAACGCGTCCTGCCCGTCGAGCCGCCCCTCGGCGCCGGCGAGCTGCCAGCGTCGCTCGTGGACGATGCCGTGGTCGCGGGCGTAGCCGTCGTGCCGGGCGGCGAGCACGGTGGAGGCGCCCTCGTCGCTGCGCTCGGCCTTCACCGCCGCCGGCCCGCGCAGGACCACGGGGCCGACGCGGCGTTCGAGCCACCGCGCCGCGACGCGTTCGCCCCACCACCCGCCGGACCCGAGGAAGCGGCAGGACGATGCGTCGGCGACGCAGGCGGTGGAGTGGGCGGCCGTGGTGCGGGCGAGCCGGCGCAGCTCCGGGCCGCTCGCGGGCAGGCCGCAATTGATCACGATCCGCTGCGGCCCGCTCGACATCTCGAACGACAGGCAGCCGGCCCCGGCATTGAGCGAGTACGGCAGCGGCGGCGGGGCGCCGACGTCGGCGATGACGACGATGCGGCCGCCTTCCAGCCGCTCGTAGCCGGAATTCGGCGCGTGCATCATCGGCTGCGCCAGGGCGCCGTCGTAGATCAGCAGCGTCGCGAGGTGATCGGCGGCCGTCGCGCCCATGCCGTTGAAATGGCTCAGCGAGGCGTCGGCGTGGCGCAGCAGGCGCAGCAGCGGCAGCATCCGGTCGATGGCGCGCAGCAGGGCCTCGGGCGGCTCGACGCTACGGCTGAGATAGCTCTGGCGCAGGGGCAGCAGGTCGAGGAGCAGCTCCATCGCGAAGCGCGGATCGCGCGAGCGGTGGCCGCCATCCGGCATGATCTGGCGGTCGAGCTCGCGCGACAGCACGCGGGTGGCGCGCCGCAGGATCGGCTGGATACCCTCGCAGCACAGCCCGGCGAAGCAGAGCGCGACGGCCGCGTTCAGCCGCCATTGCGGCGGCACCCCGCGCCGCAGGTCGCGCTCGAGCTGCTGCGCCCCGCGGGCCAGCGCCCTGAGGAAGGTCTGGTAGAAGGCGTGGTCGGCCCCTTCCAGCACCAGCGGCGACTGGCTCAGGAACGAGATCAGCCGGCGGGCGGCCACCGGCGTCTGGCGCGCCAGCGTCGGGTCGCCGCGCCCGGCCACGAAATCGGCCACGAAGGCGCGGGCGTTGGCGCGGGCAAGCGCCGTATCGGCGGCGCGCAGGTGCCTGAGCCAGCCGAAGCCGTAGAGCACGTCGGCCCATTCCGGCGAGGGCGGCGTGTAGTCGAACGGCGAGCCGCCGCTCACCGCGAGCGAGCGCCCGGCGAAGACGAAGAGCCCGGCATAGATGTCGTCGGCGAAGGTGGCGTCGGAGGTGCGCAGGTCGTGCGGCGCGATCACGAGGCCGGTGACGCGGACGCGGGCGAGGATGTCCGGCGGCGCGGTGAAGCGGGCCGAGGCGGCGCGTGCGGTCCGGGCGACCTCGCGTCCGACCAGCCGATACAAGCGCCAGCGATCAGCCCCCCAACGCACGCGGTTCCCCTGAAGGCCGGTGCGCGGAGATCGGCGCCGGTCACTCTCACGATCAAGCTAGAGCGGGCGTCTTAACCATCGGTTTACGATCTGTCATTGCTGGAGGTGACGGGTGCCGCGGCGCCGGCCGACCGTTTCCCCGTGCCGGGTCGCCCGCCATGCTGCCTGATGGTCTCTGAATCCAAGGCTCCGCAAGACGCGGGCGATCGTGCCAAGCTCGTCGCCAACGAGAGCGCCAAGCTCACCGCGACCTACGTGAACGGCGTCGCCATCGCGATCCTGGCCGTGGGCGGCCTTGCACCTGTCTTCTCCGGGCGGCTCGCCGGCATCGACTTCGGAGCTGCGCTCCTGGGCGCCAACCTTCTCCTTTGCGCGATGACGAGTGCGGCCCTACATTGGCTCGGACGCAGAATTCTCAGGACCCTCCGATGAGCGATCCGCATGTTCTGTTGATGTTCGCCTTTCCGATTTGCGGATTGATGCTCGGCCTCTGGGCGTTTTGGCTGACGCGGCGAGCGCACGACTAGACTGCACGACGAGACGGGTCGCGGGACGACGCGGCTTGGCGCCGGCCGCCGTCCCTGTGGAAACCGATGAAAGCGGGGACGATCGGGCCGATTCGACGGTTCGTTGCCGGCAAAGTCTTGAACGCCCTAAGCCGTTTACCCGCCGAGCTTTTTTCCGATGTATCGAAGAAGCATCCAGCACCTGCCGGGGGGCAGCGTCGATGCGGTTCGATATCACCGAGGATCCGAGCGGCCTTTGGCTGTGGACGCTGGTCGACGACCGCAACGGACCGGTGGTGTGCTCGCCCGTCCGGTTCCGGACCCAGGTCCAGGCCTATGCCGACGTCGCCGCCTTCAAGGCGATGGTGTCGGGCGCCGGCGTGCTGGTCGGGCGCGGCCCGAAGCGCCGCAACTCCGGTGACGGCGGCGGTCAGCTCGGCCTGCTCTGAGCGTCACGACGGCCCCAGCGCCGCGCCGAACGCGCGCAGGTTGCTCCGCATCATGTCGAGATAGGTCGATGCCGGGCCGGCCGCCCCGGACAGCGCGTCGGAATAGACCTTGTCGCCGATCCGCGCGCCGCTCTCGCGCGACACCTGCTGCATCAGGCGCGGGTCGGCGATGGTCTCGATGAACACCGCCGGCACCTTGTCCTGGCGGACCTGCCGGATGATCCGGGCGACGTCCTGCGGGCTCGCCTCGCTGTCGGTCGAGACCCCCTGCGGCGCCAGGAAGGTCAGGCCGTAGGCGGCGCTGAAGTAGCCGAAGGCGTCGTGCGTGGTGATGACCTTGCGGTGCTCGGGGGGAATCCTGGCGAGCGTCGCGCGGATCTCGGCGTCGACCGCGTCGAGCCGGGCGAGATAGGCCTCGGCGTTGCGGGCGTAGTCGGCGGCATGGCCCGGATCGACCCTCGCCAGGCCATCGCGGATGTTGGCGACGTAGACCATGGCGTTCGGGATGCTCTGCCAGGCATGCGGGTCGGGGCTCGACGCCGGGTCGTGGCCGCCCGCGCCGCCGTGGTGATGGTCGTGCCGGCCGGGAATCGTCGCAACCCCGGCCGAGGCGACGACGACGGGCGCCTTCGAGCCGGAGGCGCGGATCAGCCGGTCGAGCCAGCCCTCGAAGCCCAGGCCGTTGACGAACACGATGTCGGCGGCGGCCAGCGTCCGCGAATCGCCGGGCGCCGGGCTGTAGCCGTGGGCATCCGCATCGGGCCCGACGAGGGTGGTCACCGCGACGGCGTCTCCGCCGACCTGCCGCACGAGGTCGCCGAGGATCGAGAAGGTCGCCACCGCCCGCACGCGGTCCGCCGCGAAGGCCGGAAGCGATGCGGCGTGCAGGCACAGCGCCAGGGCCGTCGCTCGGAGGAGGCCGAGTCGCGTCGTGGTCCGGGTCGCCATCGTCGAGCACTCCTCGCAGCCGTCCGGCGTGCTGATAGTGTAATAGTGTTACATCGCCAAGCCGCGCGCGGCGACATACCGCCGAAACACGGATGCGGTGTGATCGGTGCGGCAGCGGGACGGCCGGTCGGCTCGGCCGCGCTGCGGATCCGGCGGCACCCGATCCGGGCTCGCCGCGGAAGGAAGGGAGACCGAGATGGTCGGACGTGTGATCAAGGGTGCCCTCGTCGCCGGCCTCGCCGGCCTTGCCCTGGCCGGCGCGGTCGCGGCGCGCGACGGCGAGGACGGCCCGCCCCGCCGCTGGGGCGGCCATTGGAGCCGGCTCTCCCCCGAGGACCGCGCGGCCTTCGCCGACGCCCGCATCGCGGCGCTCCATGCAGGCCTGCGCCTCAACGCCGACCAGGAGAAGCTGTGGCCGCCGGTCGAGACGGCGATGCGCGACCTCGCCCGCCAGCGCCGCGAGCGCATGGCCGCGATGCGCGATCGCAAGCGCATGGACGAGGACGCGCCGGCGGCGTTGCGCGCCATGGCGGATGCCGCCACCGCCCGCGGCGCGGCTTTGGGCAAGCTCGCCGACGCCTCGGGGCCGCTCTACGCCACCCTCGACCCCGACCAGAAGCGCCGGGCGATGATCCTGGCCGGGCCGATGGGCGGCCATCGGCACCGCCACGGCGGCCGTGGCGAGGACGGCGGCGAGGGCGAGCAAGGCCCCCGCGACGGGCGCTGACGCAGGCGGCGCTTGATCCGCGGCGGCCGGGGCGGCACACCCGCGCCACCGCCGCCTCGGGCGACGGTGGGCCGGCGCCCTTCGCCCGGACGATCTCGGAACCCGCGATGGCGCGCCTGAAGGGCGACACGATCCCCCTGCTCCGCCGGCTCTGGCGCGAGTGGCTGTCGCCGCACCGGGGCACGCTGGCCGTGGTGCTGGTGCTCATCGCCCTGGTCGGCGCCTCGACCGGCCTGTACCCGGCGCTGATCAAGGGCGCGTTCGACGCCTTCGACCGCAAGGATGCGGGCGCGCTGGCCTACGGCCCGCTGATCGTCATCGTCGTCACCTCGGTGCGCGGCTTCGCGCTGTTCGGCCAGACGGTGCTGACCAACCGCGTCGTGACCCGGGTCGAGGCCGACATGCAGGCCGCGCTCTACGGGCACCTGATCGACGCCGACCTGGCGCAGCTCGGGCGCGAGAGCCCGGCCGCCTTCACCCAGCGCTTCACCACCGACTTCGCCTTCATCAAGGAGGCGCTGACCCGGATCTCGACCGTGCTGCTGCGCGACGTCGCCATGCTCGTCGGCCTCGTCGCGGCGCTGATCTGGATGGATCCGGTGCTGACGCTGGTGGCCGCGGTCACCGTGCCCTTCGTCGCCGGGCCGATCGGGCGGATCGGCAAGAAGCTCAGGCGCGTCTCCACCACCACCCAGGAGCAGATGGGTGCCACCGCCAGCCTGATTTCCGAGAGCCTCCAGGGGGTGCGCATCGCAAAAACCTACGCGATGGAGGGCTACCTCAAGGGCCGCGCGGCCGACGCGCTCGACTCGGTCCGGCGACTGAAGATGAAGGCCGCCAACGCCCGCGGGCGCCTCGACCCGCTGCTCGAGGTCGGCGGCGGGTTCGCCGTGGCGGCGGTGCTGATGCTGGTCGGCCAGCGGGTGATGGCGGGCGAGCGCACGGTGGGCGACTTCACCGGCTACGTCGCCGCGCTCCTGCTCGCCGCCCAGCCGGCCCGCGCGCTCGGCACCCTCAACGCGATCCTGCAGGAGGCGGCCGCCGCGCTGACCCGCTACTTCGCGCTGATGGACGAGGCGCCGACGATCCGGGAGGCGCCCGCCGCCGTCGCGCTGAGGCGGGGACCGGGCGAGATCGCCTACCGGAACCTGCACTTCCGCTACCGGCCGGACGCGCCGGCGCTGGAGGGCATCGACCTCGTCGTGCCGGCCGGCTCGACCACGGCGCTGGTCGGCCGCTCGGGCTCGGGCAAGTCCTCGCTGCTGAACCTCGTGCCCCGCCTCTACGACGCCACCGCCGGAACGGTGGCCATCGACGGGCAGGACGTGCGCGGGGTGACGCTGGCGTCGCTGCGCGCGGCCGTCGCGGTGGTGTCGCAGGAGGTGGTGCTGTTCGACGACACCATCGCCGCCAATATCGGCTTCGGCCGGCCCGGCGCCACGATGCCCGAAATCGTCGCCGCCGCGGAGGCCGCCGCCGCCCACGGCTTCGTCGCGCGGCTGCCCGAGGGCTACGACTTCCGCGTCGGGCCCGCCGGCGGGCGGCTCTCGGGCGGCGAGCGCCAACGCATCTCGCTCGCCCGCGCCTTCCTCAAGGACGCGCCGATCCTGCTCCTCGACGAGGCGACCTCGGCCCTCGACTCGGAATCCGAGCGCCTGGTGCAGGACGCGCTGACCCGGCTGATGAAGGGCCGCACCACCCTGGTCATCGCCCACCGGCTCTCGACCGTGCGCGAGGCCGACCTGATCGTGGTGATGGAGGCCGGCCGCGTCGTCGAGACCGGGCGGCACGAGGCCCTGATCGCCCAGGGCGGAGCCTATGCCCGCCTGCACCGGATGCAGCTTTCGGACGACCCGGCATCGGCGCCGGTGTCGTGAGCCGAATCGGGTCTCGCGCGTAATCCCCGCGTCACGGGACGGGAACGGGCGATGACGGGCGAGACCTTCGGACGGACGGCGGACGGGGAGACGGTGACGCGCTTCACCCTGGTGCGCGGGCCGCTGCGCGTGCAGGTGCTCGATTACGGCGGGATCGTCACCGCGATCGAGACGCCGGATCGCGGGGGGCGCGTCGGCAGCGTCGTGCTCGGCCTCGATACGGTGGCGGGCTACGAGACCAAAAGCCCGCATTTCGGCGGCCTGATCGGGCGCTTCGCCAACCGCATCGCCAAGGGGCGCTTCACGGTCGACGGCCACGCTTACGCCCTGCCGATCAACGAGCCGCCGAACGCGATGCATGGCGGGCCGCGCGGCTTCGACCGGCGGATGTGGCGCGTCGAATCGGTCGATGACGCGCACCTGACGCTCGCGCGCCGCTCGCCCGACGGCGAGGAGGGATTTCCGGGCAACCTCGACGTCGCGGTGACCTACGGCCTGCCCGAGGACGGGACGCTGCGGATCGACTACCGCGCGCATACCGATCGCCCGACCGTGCTCAACCTGACGAACCACGGCTACTTCAACCTGGCGGGCGAAGGCGCCGGCGACGTCATGGGTCACGTCGTCACGATCCCGGCCGACGCGGTGCTGGAGACCGACGCGACGCAGGTGCCCACCGGCACGCTGCGGCCGGTGGCCGGCACGGCGTTCGACTTCCGCACCGGCATGGCGCTCGGCCGGCGCATCCGCGACGGCGATCCGCAGCTCGCGTTCGCCAAGGGCTACGACCACTGCTTCGTCCTCCGCGATGCGGACGGAAGGCTGCGGCCGGCGGCGACCTGCATCGAGCCGGGGAGCGGGCGCCGCCTCGACGTGGCGACGACGCTGCCGGGCCTGCAGCTCTACACCGGCAACAACCTCGACGGGACGCTGATCGGCCCGAGCGGCCGGATCTACCGCTCGGGCGACGCGGTCTGCTTCGAGACGCAGGCCTTCCCCGACGCCCCGAACCACCCCGGCTTCCCGCCCGCGGTGCTGCGGCCCGGCGAGCATTTCACGTCGGCGACGACCTACCGGTTCTCGCTCGCCTGATCGGCGTCCGCCCGCGCCGCCCGGCGTGCGGCGACCGCGTCGGCGAGCAGGCACAGGATCTCGAAGGCGAGCTGGCCGCCGGTGAGCGCGGTGAGCCCCGACGGGTCGAGGGGCGGCGCCACCTCCACGAGGTCGGCGCCGACGAGGTCGAGGCCGCGCAGGCTGCGCAGCAGGGCCAGCGCCTCGCGGGTGGTCAGCCCGCCGATCTCCGGCGTGCCGGTGCCGGGCGCATAGGCCGGGTCGAGGCTGTCGATGTCGAAGCTGAGATAGGTCGGGCCGCGGCCGGCGATGGCGCGGGCCTCGGCCGCGACCTCCGGCATGCCGCGGCCGGCGGCCTCCTCCATGGTGATGACGCGGATGCCCCGGGCGCAGGCCCAGTCGCGCTCGTCCGCCGTATCCATGCTGCCGCGGATGCCGATCTGCACGCAGCGCCGCGGATCGAGCACGCCGTCCTCCACCGCGCGGCGGAACGGGGTTCCGTGGGTGAGCCGGGTGCCGCCGTACTGCGCGTCGTCGGTGTCGCTGTGGGCGTCGATGTGCACGAGGCCGAGCGGTTGGTCGCGCCCGAGCGCCCGGAGGATCGGATAGCTGATCAGGTGGTCGCCGCCGACGCCGAGCGGCACGATGCCGGCCGCTCTGAGGCCGCCCATGAACGCCTCGATCCGCCGGCAGGTCTCGCCGGCGTCGATCGGGTTCACCGGCACGTCGCCGAGGTCGGCGCAGGCCGCCAGCGCGTAGGGCGCGAGCCCGCTGGCATGGTTGATCGCCCGCGTGCCGGTCGAGGCCTCGCGCACGCCGCGCGGGCCGAGGCGGGTGCCCGGCCGGTTCGTGGTCGCCCCGTCGAACGGGATGCCGACGAGGCCGATCTCGACGCCCTCGGCGCCTCGCGGATCGCGGCAGGGCAGCCGCATGAAGCTCGCCACGCCGGCAAAGCGCGGCGTCTCCATGCCGGAGGCCGGACGGAACGCCGCGATGCGAGCCGCATCCGCCTCGCTCACCCTGTGCACCACGCTGGTCCCTCCCCGGATCGCCCGGTATCATCCCGGGCCAGCCCGGCGCGATCAAGCCGGATGCGCCGATCCGCGTTGACGACGCGGCGTCCCGTGGCTATAGAGCCGGCTCTGCCGAGGGCCCGTGCGGTTGCACGCGTCGTCGGCTTCGCCATTCGCCACACCCAGCGCAGACCGATCCGAGGCTCCCCGAGCTCGAAGGTCCCCGCCCTTTGATACGAGGATGCCCATGGCCAACACCGTGTCGGCCAAGAAAATGACCCGCAAGATCGCCAAGCGCACGGCGATCAACCGCTCGCGCCGCTCTCGGATGCGTACCTTCGTCCGCAAGGTCGAGGAGGCCATCGCCGCGGGCGTGCAGTCCGACGCCCTCAGCGCGCTCCGCGCCGCCGAGCCGGAGATCATGCGGGCCGCCCAGAGCGGCATCGTTCACAAGAACAACGCCTCGCGCAAGGTTTCGCGCCTCGCCGCCCGCGTGAAGGCCCTGGCCGCCGCCGCCTGAGCGCGGCCGCGGTCGGCACCGCCGACGCGCCATCAGGTCCCGATACGAAAAAGCCCGGCCTTCGCGCCGGGCTTTTTCGTGTGCCCGAGCCATCGCGGCCATGTCCTCATTCTTCGGGACGGCGACCGCGCTCGACGTGAGGCGCGCACCCTCCGCGATCGCCCTCCCCCGAAGCGGGCTGCCGCATCAACCCATCTTGCGTACGATGGCAGCCGGTGAGCCTTCGAAGGCCCGCGCGGCCCCCTCCCCCGTCCGGGAGAGGGTCGGGGTAGGGGTGAGACCTGCCCGGACTGTCCCCTAACTCTGCCCCCTTGACCCTGTCCCCCTGCCGAACGGGAGAGGGCACCGGCGCCGCGCCGGCACGACGCCGTCGTTCAGTCGCCGTCGCGGGGTCGAGCAACGCGGAAATCCGGGCGCCAGCCTGGGCGATGCGGACCGATCGTTGCCCGCGACACCGCCGTCGAGACGCGCTCCGGAAGCGCCTGAGGGCGCGGTCGATGTTCGCGCCTTGTCCGCGCTTGGCGCGTGACGAAGCGTTAACCCATTTTCAAAAATCCATTTCGTTGCGGAGTCTTCGGGGCGGGTGTAGCTTAACAAAACCTCACCACGCCCCAGCAAACCCACAGCATCTCCGCCACCAAGCCGAATCATGCGTCGAATCAAAGCCGTATCGTGTGTCGCTTCGACTCCGCTCGACTCGCCGAAGTGGCGGTCAAGGCTTTCCCCGCAAGTCCCACTGTTAAAACTACCGTAGGCAATTGTTGATAGGCTCTTCAAATCGACCAGCAGCGTCGTCGGACGGGTTGACTCCCTCCGATTTTTGCGCCCCGCCCGTGTTCACGGGGTGTTCCAGTGTGCGTGCGTACGCCCCGTCGGCGGGTCTCCCGTCCTCGGTGCGAGGAGAGTGTCAGTGATGCATGTCGACGAGAGCGTGTCGGGCGGCGGCGGAAGCGGCGGAGGAAACGGGTCCACGGAGGCCGCGGCAGCCTGGGGACGGGTGAAGCGCCGCCTGCGGGCCGAGCTCGGCGAGGACGTGTTCGCGAGCTGGTTCGCCCGCCTGGAGCTGGATTGCGTCGTCGGCGGCACCGCCCGCCTCACCGTGCCGACCCGGTTCCTGAAGAGCTGGATCGAGTCGCACTACCTCGACCGGGTGCTGAACACCTTCAAGGCCGAGGTCGAAGAGATCGGCCGCATCGAGGTCGGCGTGCGCGGCACTACCGCCCCCGTCCGCCCGGTGGCGCCCGGCGCCCCGAAGCCCGGCCCGACCAGCGGCCCGCTCGCCCGCCTCCACGCCGCCGGCACGCCCGCCCCGATGCCGACGACCCCGGCGCCCGACATGCGCGCCGAGATCGCCGGCGAGCTCAACGGCGCGCCCCTCGACGCGCGGCTCACCTTCGCGAACTTCCTGCTCGGCCGCTCGAACTCCCTGGCGCATGCCGCCGCCGACCGCGTCGCCCGCCACGACGGCGAGGGTGCGCTCTACAACCCGCTCTACTTCCATGCCGGCGTCGGCCTGGGAAAGACCCACCTGCTGCACGGCATCGGCCACGCCGCCCGCGAGGCCGGCCGCCGGGTGATCTACCTCACGGCCGACCGCTTCATGTACGGCTTCGTCAACGCCCTGAAGACCCAGAACGCGCTCGCCTTCAAGGAGCGCCTGCGCGGCATCGACCTGCTGATCCTCGACGACGTGCAGTTCATCCAGGGCAAGTCGATCCAGGCCGAGTTCGGCCACACCATCAACGCGCTGATCGATGCCGGCCGCCAGGTCGTCGTCGCCTCCGACCGGCCGCCGACGGAGCTGGAGGCGCTCGACGAGCGCGTCCGCTCGCGCTTGGCCGGCGGCCTCGTGGTCGAGATCGGGATGCTGGACGAGCAGCTGCGCGCCTCGATCCTTTCCGCGCGGCTCGCCGCCGTGCGGGTGGCGCATCCGAGCTTCGAGGTCTCGCCGGCGGTGGCGACCTACGTGGCCCGCGCGATCACGGCCAACGGCCGCGACCTCGAGGGCGCCGTGAACCGCCTGCTGGCCCATGCCACGCTCACCGGCACCGCCGTGACCATGGAGACGGCCGAGACCGCGATCCGCGACCTCGTGAAGAACCGCGAGCCGAAGCGGATCAAGATCGAGGACATCCAGAAGCTCGTCGCCTCGCGCTACAACGTCTCGCGCTCCGACATCCTCAGCGAGCGCCGCACCGCCGCGGTGGTGAAGCCGCGCCAGATCGCGATGTACCTGTCGAAGGTGCTGACCCTGCGCTCGCTGCCCGAGATCGGCCGCCGCTTCGGGGGGCGCGACCACACCACGGTGCTCCACGCCGTGCGCAAGATCGAGAAGCTGATCGGCGAGGACGCGGTTCTCGGCGACGAGGTCGAGCTCCTGAAGCGCATGCTGCAGGATTGATCCTGCTCCGTCCCTCCCCTCTCGCGGGGCGGGACGCGCGGGGCGGGTCGTCGGCCCGTCCCGCCCCCGATCGCCCTGTGCGAGGGACGAATCGCGCCCTTGCCTTCGCGGCGCCGCTTCGCCAAGCTGAACGGCCAAACTCCGAACCCGCCGGCCGCGGCGGCGTTCGAGCACGGTCCTTCGAGCATTCAGAGTACTGCGATGAGAGTCACTGTCGAGCGTGCGGCCCTCCTACGGTCGCTCGGCCACGTGCACCGCGTCGTGGAGCGGCGCAACACGATCCCGATCCTGTCGAACGTGCTGCTGCGTGCCACCGACGGCGGCCTCCAGCTGCGGGCGACCGACCTCGACATCGAGGTGACCGAGACCGTGCCGGCCGACGTCTCGGATCCGGGTGCCACCACCGTGCCGGCCCACGTGATCTACGACATCGTGCGCAAGCTCCCCGAGGGCGCGCAGGTCTCGCTCGAGACCGGCGGCGAGTCCGGCCAGATGACGATCCGCTCCGGCCGCTCGCGCTTCGCGCTCGGCGCCCTGCCGGAAGGCGACTTCCCGGACCTCGCCGCGGGCGAGCTGCCGCACAGCTTCGGCATCGCGGCCGCCGACCTCAAGCGCCTGATCGAGAAGACCCAGTTCGCGATCTCGACCGAGGAGACGCGCTACTACCTCAACGGCATCTATCTCCACACCATCGAGGCGGAGGGGCTGAAGCTGCGCGCGGTCGCCACCGACGGTCACCGGCTCGCCCGCGTCGAGATCGACGCGCCGGAGGGCAGCGCCGGCATGCTGGGCATCATCGTGCCGCGCAAGGCGGTCGCCGAGATCCAGAAGCTCGTCGACGACGGCGGCGACAGCGTCGCCATCGACCTCTCGCCCGCCAAGATCCGCCTGCGCTTCGCCTCCGGCGTGACGCTGATCTCCAAGCTGATCGACGGCACCTTCCCCGACTACCAGCGCGTCATCCCGGCCGGAAACGACAAGCGCCTCACCGTCGAGCGCGAATCCTTCGCGCGGGCGGTGGACCGGGTCTCGACGATCTCGTCGGAGCGCGGCCGGGCGGTGAAGCTCGGCCTGCAGGAGGGCCGCCTCTCGCTCTCGGTCAACAACCCGGATTCGGGCAGCGCGACGGAGGAGCTCGACGTCGACTACGAGGCCGCCGGCCTCGATATCGGCTTCAATGCCCGCTACCTCCTCGACATCACCGGCCAGCTCGAGGGCGACACCGCCCTGTTCAAGCTCGCCGACCCGGGCTCCCCGACCCTGATCCAGGACCGCGAGGGCGCCTCGGCGCTGTACGTGCTGATGCCGATGCGGGTGTGAGCGAGGCACCGGTTTCGCACTCGGGTGGGCCATCGAACGAGACGGATGATGCGGATGTGCAGCGCCTCACCCACCTGACCGCCCGCGACTTCCGCAACCACGCCGATCTCGACCTACCGCTGTCGGACCGCTTCGTCGCGCTCGTCGGCGAGAACGGGGCCGGCAAGACCAACATCCTGGAGGCGATCTCGCTGTTCGCGCCCGGCCGCGGACTGCGGCGGGCCGAGTTCTCGGCGATGGCGCGCAAGGACGGCCCCGGCGGGTTCGCCGTCTCGGTGACGCTGGCGCGCGACGGGGCGGAGCACCGCCTCGGGACCGGATGCGAGCCGCCGGGCTTCGACGGGCGCGTCAGCCGGCTCTGCCGGATCGACGGGGCCGGCGCGCCCTCCCCGGTCGCCTTCTCGGAGTTCCTGCGCGTGGTCTGGCTGACGCCGGACCTCGACGGGCTGTTCCGCGGGCCGGGCGGCGACCGCCGCCGCTTCCTCGACCGGCTCGTGCTCGCGGTCGATTCCGGCCACGGCGCCCGCGTCTCGGCGATGGAGCGGGCGCTGCGCTCGCGCAACCGCCTGCTGGAGGAGCGCCCGAACGACGGCCGCTGGCTTGACGCGATCGAGCGCGAGGTCGCCGAGCTCGGCGTCGCCGTCGCGCTCGCCCGCCGCGAGACCACCGAGCGGCTGGATCGCCTGATCCACGAGACCCGCGACGACGCGCAGCCGTTTCCCTGGGCGGCCCTGCGCCTGGAGGGCGACCTCGACGACCTCGTCGCGGTCTGGCCGGCGCTCGAGGCGGAGGACCGCTTCCGCCTCGCCCTCGCCCGGGGGCGCCCGCGCGACCGCGCCGCCGGGCGCACGCTGTCGGGCCCCCAGACCAGCGACCTCGTGGTCCGCCACGGCCCGAAGGATGTGCCGGCCGCCACCGCCTCGACCGGCGAGCAGAAGGCGCTGCTGATCGGCCTCGTGCTCGCCCATGCCAAGCTGGTGCGGGCGATGAGCGGGATCGCGCCGCTGATCCTCCTCGACGAGGTCGCCGCCCACCTCGACCCCCGCCGCCGCGCCGGCCTGTTCGCGGCGCTCGACGCGTTGCCGGGGCAGGTGTTCATGACCGGGGCCGACGCGGCGATGTTCGCCGAGCTCGGCGGGCGGGCCGATGTGATCGGCATCGCCGACGGGCGCATCGCGCGGCCCTGATCTCGACCCTCGTGACCACGATGCCGCTGTCTAGCCTCGCCTTCTTCGCCGCCGTCTATGCCATCGCCGTCGCCGCGCCCGGCCCAGGCATCGCCGCGCTCGTGGCGCGGGTGCTGGCCCGGGGGACGCCGGGGATCATCGGCTTCGCGGCGGGGTTCGTCGCGGGCGATCTCGTCGGGTTCTCGCTGACGGTGGCGGGTCTTGCCATGGTGGCGCAGACCTTCGCGATCGGATTCGTCGTCCTGAAATACGCCGGCGCGATCTATCTCGCGTATCTCGCCCTGGGGAGCCTAGACCGCCCGCACCGACGCGGTCGAAGCCGCGCCCATGGCCGGACACGGCGCCGTTCGCCTGTTTCTCGGCGGACTGACCCTCACTTTCGGCAACCCGAAGGTGATCCTGTTCTTCCTGGCCCTGCTGCCGACTGTCGTCGACCTCGATCATCTCACGCCGCTGGGCATCGCGGAGATCGCGGCGACGATCGTCGTCGTGCTGAGTGCGGTGCTGGCAACCTATGTGCTCGCCGCGGCCCGCGCGCGCCGGGTCTTCACGTCGTCTCGCGCCCGTCGCGCGATCAATCGTGGGGCCGGAACGGTCATGGCCGGCGCCGCCGTCGCCATCGTCGCGCGCTGACCCTCAAGCCATCGCCGAGCGAATGTCGGTCTGCGGAAAGTCGTCGCCGACGAAGAGCAGGGGAACGTCGTGGACCTGGGCGCAGGCATAGGCGAAGCAGTCGCCCAGATTGAGCTGTGCCGGATGCCCGCGGCCCTTGCCGTAGCGTGCATGCGCGGCGAGGGCTTCGTGGCTTTCCGCCGCGGCGATCGGCACCAATCGGATGCCGGCGGCCAGGAGGAACCGTTCGATCTGCGATTCGGAGTTCGCGACGTCCTGACTCAACTTTCGCGAGAGGGCCATGACGGTCTCGAAGACGGCAAGCGCCGAGGTGATCGGTGCTTCGGCTTGGTCGAGGCACCGGATCAACGCCGCCGCTGGCGGCTCTGCGCTCATGATCGCGACCATGGCAGAGGCATCGACGAACATCACTCGTCGTTCAGGCCGTCGTAGAAGGCCTTGTCGGCCTCCAGACCCGTTCGCGGTACGGCGGCGATCTCATCGAGCAGGGGCCGCAACCGTTCGGCCAGCGGTAGGGCGCGATCCCGCCGCTCCAGTTCGTTGGCCAGCGCGATCTTCACCGCCTCGGTCTTGCTGACCCGGGCGAGGGCCGCCAGTTTGTCGGCGAGGCGGTTCACCTCCTCGCTTCGGATGTTCAGCGGCATCGCGCGCCTCCGTGTAGACAATCTGCTGTTAGTGTATACGCACCCCGGCGGCAAGCCGTGGTTTCACCTGGGACAGGCATGACCTCACGACTCGACGATGCGCGGCGCGCCCTCAAGACCACCTTCGGCTACGACGATTTCCGACCCGGCCAGGACGAGGTGATCGAGGCGGTGCTCTCGGGCGCGGACGTGTTCGCGGTGATGCCGACGGGCTCGGGCAAGTCGATGACCTACCAGCTGCCGGCGCTGGTGGAGGATTCGCTCACCGTCGTGGTCTCGCCGCTGATCGCGCTGATGCACGACCAGGTGCAGCAGATGCGCGGCTTCGGCGTCGCGGCAGCGACCCTGAACTCGTCGGTGGCCGAATCTGTCTCGCGCGAGATCTGGCGGATGATCCGCGCGAACGAGCTGCGGCTGCTCTTCGTCTCGCCCGAGCGCCTGCTGATGGACGGCTGCATGGACGCGCTGCGCGGCGCGGGCGTCCGCCGGCTCGCGGTCGACGAGGCGCATTGCGTCTCGCAATGGGGCCACGACTTCCGCCCCGAATATCGCGCGCTGTCCCGCGCCCGTGAGGCGCTCGGCGACGTCCAGACCGTGGCGCTGACGGCCACCGCCGACAAGGCGACGCGGGCCGAGATCGCCGAGCGCCTGTTTCCCCAAGGGCGCGACCTCAAGACCTTCGTCCACTCCTTCGACCGGCCGAACATCGGCCTGACCTTCGCCGCCAAGGACAACCCGACCCGGCAGATCGAGCGCTTCCTCAAGCACCGCCGCTCCGAGAGCGGGATCATCTACTGCTCGTCGCGCAAGCGCACCGAGCAGCTGGCCGAGAGCCTGAAGAAGGACGGCTTCAACGCGTATCCCTACCATGCCGGGCTCGACCAGGGCACGCGCATGCGCAACCAGGACACCTTCCTGCAGGAGGACGGCGTCGTGATGACCGCGACGGTGGCCTTCGGCATGGGCATCAACAAGCCCGACGTGCGCTTCGTCTGCCACGCCGACATGCCGGGCAACGTCGAGGGCTACTACCAGGAGATCGGCCGCGCCGGCCGCGACGGGCTGCCCGCCGACACGCTGACTCTCTACGGCCTCGACGACATGGCCCTGCGCCGCCGCCAGATCGACGAGAAGGAGGTGCCGGACGAGCGCCGCCGCGTCGAGCGGCGCAAGCTCGAGGCGATGATCGCGCTGTGCGAAGGCGCGGCCTGCCGCCGGCAATCGCTGCTCGCCTACTTCGACGAGGCCAGCGGCCATTGCGGCCGGTGCGACCTCTGCCGCGGCGGCGTCACGCTCGTCGACGGCACGGTCCCGGCCCAGAAGATCCTCTCGGCGATCGTGCGCACCGGGCAGCGCTACGGCGCGGCCTATGTCTGCGACGTCGTCCACGGCAAGGTGAGCGAGCCGATCCGCCGCAACGGCCACGAGCAGCTCAAGACCTTCGGCGTCGGCGCCGACAAGCCGGTCGCCGCCTGGCGCGCGATCCTGCGCCAGCTCTTCGCCGCCGGCGCGGTGGCCGAGAACACCGACGGCTACGGCGGCCTCACCATGACCGACAAGGGCGAGGCGATCCTGTTCGGCCGCGAGCCGGTGCAGCTCCGCCCCGACCCGGAGCCGAAATCGGCCGAGCCGCGCGAGCGCCGCCGCGCGGGCGCCGTGCGCGACGCCGGCTCGGACGACCTGAGCCCGGCCGACGAGGCCCTGTTCCAGCACCTGCGCGGCCTGCGCGCCACCATCGCGCGCGCCGACAACATCGCCGCCTTCATGGTGTTTCCTGATCGGACGCTGATCGAGATGGCCAAGGGCAAGCCGGTGGATCTCTACGCGCTGCGCACCGTCCACGGCGTCGGCGAGCGCAAGCGCGAGGCCTACGGCGAAAGGTTCGTCGCCGCGATCGCCGAGTTCCTGGCGCATCCCCCGGCGGCGTGACGGGCGGAGCCGGCATCGGCGACGTCTCAGCTTGTAGGCTCGCTCGACAAGCTTCTCGCGACCCACGCCAGACGTGCGGAGAGCCGTGGGCGCTCCTCCGACGCAGCCATCCGTGGTGGTCGAGCAAACGCAATTCCGCGCGGGAAGCGAACCTTGACCGCGAGAAGGCGTCCTACGGCATCGCCGTGGCCCACTGCCGGGTGTTTGCGGTTGAAGCAGCGGCTTTCGCGGACCGACCCAAGCTAGGTCAACTTCCTCGGTCCGGCCAACCCCCATCGGATACGTATGACCGCTTGGGTGCCATTCGACTTTTGTACAGTCTGGGATGGACGCCAAGGCAGGCGGGGCGGCGGACAATCTGCCGCCCGCGCGCTGCGGCTCGGCCTTCTCCGCTCTCAACCGTGAGCGGGCGGGGTGGCGATGTCCGCCTCGATCGATCCGTTGCCCGGAAGCGGACAGGCCGAAAGCCACCCTTTGCGGTGCCCCCCGAGTTTCTCAGCGGATCATAACGCCGGCGTCTTTTCGCTCGTCTCCGGGGCGTGCCGTCGTGTAGGGAGCCGGCATCCTTCGACAGCAACAGCGCCGGAACGCTCCGTCATCACCCGATTCAGCGACACGCCCACCGCCGATCCGCAAGAGGTGGTCACGCGCCAGGTCTTCTACCTGCCCGGCTTCGATCCGCGCCAGCCCGAGACCTACTGGGGCCTCTTCCGTCGCGAGAGCCGGCTGACGGCCGCGCGCCGCGGGCTCGACATCGCGGTGAGCGACCCGTCGCGCAGCGCCGACCGCCTCAGCCTCGACTGGACCCTCGAATCGGGGGGCACCCGCACGCGCTACGGCCTGCTGCGCTGGGACGACATCGTGCGTGCCCGCTTCCCGCGCCCCAACTGGCGGCGCCTCCTCACGGTGCCGGCCCTGCTGTGGCGGCTCAGGCGCTCGGGCTACGAGCGGCGCCTGCGCCGCGAGGGGCGCAGCTTCGCCATGGTGATCTTCGGCGTCCAGTACCTGTTCCTGGTGTTCGTGGCGTTGAGCCTCGGGCTCGCCGCGCTGCTGCCGCTGGCGCTGCCGGCCGACTGGCGGCCGTGGTCGTGGCTCGCGGTACCGGTCGCGGCCTACGCGATCCTGGCCGGGATCATGGCGATCACCCGCGGCAAGCCGTTCTACTGCGCCCACCTCGTCGACGACACCGCCTTCACCCACGACCACGCCGCCGGCCGCGAA
Organism: Methylobacterium sp. J-059; assembly: GCF_022829485.1. Taxonomy (NCBI): domain Bacteria; kingdom Pseudomonadati; phylum Pseudomonadota; class Alphaproteobacteria; order Hyphomicrobiales; family Methylobacteriaceae; genus Methylobacterium; species Methylobacterium sp. J-059. The sequence continues at coordinate 62,467 of NZ_JAKSYA010000138.1, read as the reverse complement.
GCCCGGATGCCCGAGCGCCTCAACGCCATGGCCGCGCGCATCGCCGCCGCCGAGGGCACCGCCGACGAGGTCGTGGTGATCGGCCATTCCTCGTCGAGCTTCCTCGGGGTCGAGGTGCTCGACCGGATCCTCTCGGCCGATCCCGCCTTCGGCACCCGCGGCACGCCGGTCTCGTTCGTGACGCTGGGCAGCGTGATCCCCTGGATCGCCCTCGACCGCCCCGCGGTGAAGTTCCGGGCGGCGCTCGCGCGCTTCGCCGCCGCCGACCAGATCCGCTGGCTCGACGTGCGCGCGCCGTGGGACTGGCTGTCGATCCACTTGCGCGATCCGCTGACCGCCTCCGACGTTCCTTCGCCCGACCGCGGGCGCCCGGCCACGCGCTACGTCCGGCTGGAGGACCTGATCGAGCATCGTCTCATCCGAGGCCGACGATTCAACCTGTTTCAGATGCACTTCCAGCTCTTGATGTCGAGCCTGGACACGGACGGGTTCGACTACATCGCCCTGGTCTCCGGGCCGGAGCCGGTGCACGCGGCGATCGACCGCCGGTGCGGGGCGCGGCCGGCGAGCCCGTCCGAAGGCGGCGCGACGGCCGTGCCGGTCCGCGCCTGAGCGCTCCGACCCCGGGACGGGCCGGGCGGATGTGTGATCGAATGTTGCCAGGGCGGGCGCTTACCCTCTAGAGCCGTGGCGACTCCCGAGCCGGCGCCGACCTTGCCGACGGCGCCATCTCCGATCGGGACCGGATTTTCGTCGAGACCGCCGCATGTTCCGCAACGATGTCCCGATCACGCCCGAGCTCGTCCGCCAGCACGGCCTCACGCCGGACGAGTACCAACGGTTCCGTGGGTTGATCGGGCGCGATCCGACGCTGACCGAGCTCGGCATCGTCTCGGCGATGTGGAACGAGCACTGCTCGTACAAGTCGTCGCGCAAGCACCTGCGCGGATTGCCGACGACGGGGCCGTGGGTGATCCAGGGGCCGGGCGAGAACGCCGGCGTCATCGACATCGGCGACGGCCTCGCCTGCGTCTTCAAGATGGAGAGCCACAACCACCCGAGCTTCATCGAGCCCTACCAGGGCGCGGCGACCGGCGTCGGCGGCATCCTGCGCGACGTCTTCACCATGGGGGCGCGCCCGATCGCGGCCCTGAACGCCCTGCGCTTCGGCTCGCCCGACCACCCCCGCACGCGCCACCTCGTCTCGGGCGTGGTCGCCGGCATCGGCGGCTACGGCAACTCCTTCGGGGTGCCGACGGTCGGCGGCGCGGTCGGCTTCCACCCGCGCTACGACGGCAACATCCTGGTCAACGCCATGGCGGTCGGCCTCGCCAAGGCCGACGCGATCTTCTACGCGGCGGCCTCGGGCGTCGGGAACCCGATCGTCTACCTCGGCTCGAAGACCGGGCGCGACGGCATCCACGGCGCCACCATGGCGTCGGCCGAGTTCGACGCCGAGACCGAGTCGAAGCGCCCGACCGTGCAGGTCGGCGACCCCTTCGCCGAGAAGCTCCTGCTCGAGGCCTGCCTCGAGCTGATGCGGTCGGGCGCGGTCATCGCGATCCAGGACATGGGGGCTGCCGGCCTGACCTGCTCGGCCGTCGAGATGGGCGCCAAGGGGGATCTGGGCGTCGAGCTCGACATCGAGAAGGTGCCCGCCCGCGAGGCCGGCATGACCCCTTACGAGATGATGCTGTCGGAGAGCCAGGAGCGCATGCTCATGGTTCTGAAGCCCGGCATGGAGGCCGAGGCCGAGGCGATCTTCGTGAAGTGGGGCCTCGACTTCGCGGTGATCGGCAAGACCACCGACACCCTGCGCTTCGTGGTGAAGTGGCACGGCGACGTCGTCGCCGACCTGCCGATCAAGGAGCTCGGCGACGAGGCGCCGCTCTACGACCGGCCGCACATCGCCAACACGCACCTGCCCGAGATCCAGGCCGCGGACGTCGCGGCGCCGGCCTCCCTGACCGAGGCGCTGAAGCGGCTCGTCGGCTCGCCCGAGCTGTGCTCGAAGCGCTGGGTCTACGAGCAGTACGACCACTTCATCGGCGGCAACACCGTGCAGAAGCCCGGCGGCGACGCCGCGATTGTCCGCGTCGAGGACGGTCCCCGCGGGCTGGCGCTCACAGCCGACGTGACGCCGCGCTATTGCGAGGCCGACCCGGTCGAGGGCGGCCGGCAGGCGGTGGCCGAGGCGTGGCGCAACATCACCGCCGTCGGCGGGCGGCCGCTGGCGATCACCGACAACCTGAACTTCGGCAACCCCGAGAAGCCCGAGGTGATGGGCCAGCTCGTCGGCTGCCTCCAGGGCATCGGCGAGGCCTGCAAGGCGCTGGACTTCCCCGTCGTGTCCGGCAACGTCTCGCTCTACAACGAGACCAACGGCGTCGGCATCCTGCCCACGCCGACCATCGGCGGCGTCGGCGTGCTCGACGACGTCGCGCGCCACGCCACCATCGCACTGAAGCGCGAGGGCGACGTGCTGGTGCTGGTGGGCGCCGCCGAGGGGTGGCTCGGGCAGTCGATCTACCTGTCGGTGATCGAGGGCCGCGAGGAGGGGGCGCCGCCGCCCGTCGACCTGTCGCTCGAGCGCCGCAACGGCGACTTCGTCCGCGGGCTCATCGCCTCGGGCCAGGTCGACACCGTGCACGACCTCTCCGACGGCGGCCTCGCGGTGGCGTTGGCCGAGATGGCGATGGCGGGTAGCTTCGGCGCGACGCTGCCCGAGGCGCCGGAGGGCATGCCGGCGCACGCCTACCTCTTCGGCGAGGACCAGGCGCGCTACCTCGTCGCTGTGCTGGCCGAGGCCGCGACCGACATCCTCTACGCCGCCTCGGCGCAGGGCATCGACGCGTCGGTGGTCGGCGTGGTCGAGGGCGACGGTTTGACCCTGCCGGGCGGGCAGACCATATCGGTCGCCGAGCTCCGCGACGCCCACGAAGGCTGGCTGCCGGCCTACATGGCGAGCCTTCCGGCGGCCGCCTGACACCCCCGACCCGAGGAACCGACCGATGCCGATGGACGCGCGCGAGATCGAGCGGATGATCGTCGAGGCCCTGCCCGACGCCAAGGTGGAGATCAAGGATCTCGCCGGCGACGGCGACCACTACGCCGCCACGGTGCTGTCGGCGGCGTTCAAGGGCAAGACCCGCGTCGCCCAGCACCAGATGGTCTACGGCGCGCTCCAGGGGCGGATGGGGGGCGTGCTCCACGCCCTTGCGCTGACGACGGGCGTCCCGCAGGATTAGGCCTCCGTTCCACGGTGGTGCCGATGGACCAGCCGAGCCTCTGCGACGACGACATCGTGACCTGGTCCGAGCAGCAGGCGGCGAGCCTGCGCGCCCTGGCGGCTCGGCCCGACCTCTCGAATGCGCGCGCTTGGGAGAACATCGCCGAGGAGGTCGAGGGCTTGGGACGGTCTCAGACGCAGGGCGTCGAGAGTGCCATCGTCCTCGTCCATGTCCCGAAGTACCTTTCGGCTCCGTCCGCGCAATCAACCCGATCCTGGCGGGTCGAGGTGGTCGCCTACCAGGCGACGGCACGCCGGAACTACAAGCGCTCCATGCGACAGAGGATCGACTGGGAAAACCTCTGGACCACCGCGAAGGCGAACGCCGCCGTGTCGCTCGTGATGTACGGCGACAGCCCCGTCCCTGGGCTGCCGGCGACGATGCCTTTCCATCCGGACGAGATCGTGGCGAAGAGCTTCGATATGGATTGGGCGCTGGAGCGGTTGGCCTCGGCATTGGAAATGCCTGCCGACCATCACTAGATCTGCTGAAACGAACGAGGATCGGAACCCATGAGCGACGTCAACGCAACGATCGAGAACGAGATCAAGTCCCAGGACGTGGTCGTATTCATGAAGGGCACGCCCACCATGCCGCAATGCGGCTTCTCGGGGCAGGTCGTTCAGATCCTCAACTACCTCGAAGTGCCGTTCAAGGGCGTGAACGTGCTGGCCGACGCCGGCATCCGCGACGGCATCAAGGCCTATTCCAATTGGCCGACCATCCCGCAGATCTACGTGAAGGGCGAGTTCGTCGGCGGCTGCGACATCACCCGCGAGATGTTCCAGTCGGGCGAGCTGCAGACCTTCCTCGCCGAGAAGGGCGTCCCGGTGAAGTCCGCCGCCGCCTGAGCCGGCCTTCGCGGACGGACGACGACGAAGGGCGCCGCGGCGCCCTTTTTCGTGTCCGCATCCGAGAAACGTTCGGCACGGATCCGGCTTGAGCCCGAGAGGGGCAACCGGAGGCGCGCCTCGGGCGCGGCGTCATCATGCACGACGTGATCATCGTGGGCGGCGGCCCGGCGGGGCTCAACGCGGCGCTCATCCTCGGGCGCTGCCGGCGCACCGTCCTGCTCCTCGACCACGGCACCCCGCGCAACGCCGCGGCCCGCCTGACCTGGGGCGTCTACACCCGGGACGGCACGCCGCCGGCCGAGCTTCGCGCCCTCGCCCGCGCCGACCTCGAGCGCTACGACACCGTCGCGCTGCGCGAGGCCGAGGTCGTGGAAGCGCGCGCGATCGACGGCGGTTTCGCGATCACGCTCGCGGACGGCAGCCGGGAGACCGCCCGCCGGCTGATCCTCGCCACCGGCCTGCACCAGGACCTGCCCGCGATCCAGGGCTTCGCGCGCTACTGGGGCACCGGCGTTCATTCCTGCCCGTATTGCGACGGCTACGAGGCACGCGACCGGCCGATCGCGGCCTATGCCCACGGCGCCGTCGCGAAGGGGTTCGCCCTGGAGCTGACGGCCTGGAGCGGCGACGTCACGCTCTGCACCGACGGCCATCCGACCGACCTCTCCGAGGACGATCGGGCGCGCCTCGCCCGAAACGGCGTGCGGCTGGTCGAGGCGCCGATCGCCCGCCTGGACGGCGACGAGGCGGGGCCGACGCATCTCGCCTTCGCGGACGGCAGCGCCCTGCCCTGCCGCGCGGTGTTCCTGATGCCGATGGGATGCCTGCCCTCGCAGCTCATCCGGCAGCTCGGCTGCGCCGTGAACGAGGCCGGCGTGGTGCCGACGCGCGATTACGAGAAGACCGACGTGCCGGGGCTCTACGTGGCCGGCGACGCCTCGCGCCGGGTGCAGTTCGCGATCGTCGCCGCCGCCGAGGGCGCCATGGCGGCCTTCGCGGTCAACACCGAGCTCCTGCGCGAGGACACCCGCTGACGTTTCCGAGAGACGCGATTAGCCGTGCATCCGCAGGGTGCATTTCGCGGGGCTGCCGACGACTTGCGAAGCCACGTCGCGCCGGATGCGTAGTCTGGAGATCTGCCGAAAGGCGAAGTCGGCGTGCGATTTCACACCATGGCCGGGGCGCTGCAATGCAATGATGAAAAAATAGTTCCGTTCTCGAAACTTTCGGAACTTGTTCAGGTTGTCCCCGTTACTCACGTACGGCCGAGGTTTCCTCGGACGCCGGTGCCGACGCTCCGCTGTCTCTGCAAGGCCGGTCATGCCCGTCTTCGACGCCAAAAACCTCGGGACCCAGTTCGAAGGCCAAGCCTTGCTCGCGGCGATCCTGCACCCGACGCGCATCGCGCAGACTCGCGCCCTCACCCATGGCCGCCAGCGCGCCGAGCGCGCCGCCGCCATGGCGGACCCGATGACGATCGAGCCGCGCTACCCGGTCGGCGCCGGCGTGCTGACCCAGACGCCGATCGCCTCGACCTGACGGCGTTCCGCGCCGCGTCCTACCAGGGCTGCGGCGTGACGAGGCCCTGACGCGTCACCACGACCCATTCCCGCCCGCGCCGCTCGACGGCTTCGACCCGCCCGACTCCCGGAATGGCGTCGCCGATCGCGACCTCCACCAGGCGGCGGCGGCGATCCTCCAGCATCGCGGTGCCGTCGTACACGTCGCGGACGGCCCAGGACTCGATCACCGCCGGCTTCGGCTTGGCGTCCGGGATGCTCCCGGTCTGGACCGGCTCGGGCTTCGCGACCGGAGCCGGCGGCGCGGCGGACGCGACGGTGCGCTTCTCGGCTTGGGCCGCCGCCGCCGCGAGGCGGGCGCCCTGCTCCTTCTCCGCCTGCTCGATCCGCTCGCCGAGGGCGGCGATCTTCGCCACCAGCGCGGATTCGGTCTTGCCGACCTTCTCGGTCAGCGCGGCGCTGCGGGCCTTCGCCTCGCTGCGCGCGGCGTCCGCAGCGTCCTTGAGGGCCGCGACCGACTTGTCGAGGCGATCGGAGGCGATGGCGAGGCGCGACGCCTCCGAGCGGTTGGCCTCGAGCGCCGCGTTGATCTCGGCCAGGACGACCGCCGTCCCCTGAGGCCGGGGCGTCGCCAGGATCGCGGTGCCGCCGCCGAGCACCGTGCCGACCGCGAGTGCGGCGCCCGCCAGCCCCATCGTCACCGCATCGAAGCGACGGACGGCCTTGGCAGCCGTCGGCACGGGCGCCGCCGCCTTGCTCTCGGCGGGCTTCGCGCCGGAGACCGCGGCCTTCAGCAGGGCCTCCGGCGAGGCGGCCGATTTCTCCACGGCCGAATCGATGATCGTCGTCATGGCCCTCGCCTCCGCGTCCGGCATCTCTGTCGAAAGCTTTGGTTAAGGACGTTTGTTTACCGAAGGGTTACCGCGCCGCGCGTGCCGAGGCGGCGCGGGCCTTCCCCGTCAGGCCGCCAGCCCGCGCTTGCGCAGCAACGGCTCGGTACTCGGCAGGCGCCCGCGGAAGGCGGTGTAGGCCTCGCGCGGGTCGCGCAGGTTGCCGGCACCGTAGACGTAGGTGCGCAGGCGCGCGGCGGTCGCCGGATCGAAGATGTCGCCGGCCTCGCGGAAGGCGTCGAAGGCGTCCGCATCCAGCACCTCGGACCAGAGATAGCTGTAGTAGCCGGCCGCATAGCCGTCGCCCGAGAAGATGTGGGCGAAGTGCGGCGTGCGGTGGCGCATGTTGATCTCGGCCGGCATCGCGATGCGCTCGAGCGCGTCGGCTTCGAAGGCCCCCACGTCGAGCCCGTTCTCGCCCTCGGCCGAGAGGTGCAGCGTCATGTCGACGATCGCCGACGCGGTGTACTCGACGGTGGCGAAGCCCTGGTTGAAGGTGCGGGCGGCGAGCAGCTTCGTCAGCAGCGCCTCCGGCATCGGCTCGCCGGTGCGGTGGTGGCGGGCATGGGTCCGCAGCACCTCCGGCTGCTCCAGCCAGTGCTCGTAGAGCTGCGACGGCAGCTCGACGAAGTCGCCCGACACGGCGGTGCCGGCGAGCAGCGGGTAGGTCACGTCGGAGAGGAGGCCGTGCAGGGCGTGGCCGAACTCGTGGAAGAGGGTCCGGGCGTCGTCGAAGGACAGCAGGGCCGCCTCGCCGGCCGGGGCCTTCGCGAAATTCATCACGTTGACGATGATCGGCTTCACGTCGCCGGTGAGCCGTTCCTGCGAGCGGAAGGCGCTCATCCAGGCGCCGCTGCGCTTCGACGGCCGTGCGAAGTAATCGCCGAGGAAGGTGCCGACCTCGGAGCCGTCGGCGTTCGCGACGCGCCAGGCGCGCACGTCCGGGTGGTAGCGCGGAACGTCCTTGAGCTCGGTGAAGCGCAGGCCGAACAGGCGGGAGGCCGTGTCGAACGAAGCGGCGATCACCGAATCGAGCGGCAGGTAGGCCTTGATCTCGCTCTCGTCGAGATCGTGCTCGGCGCGCCGCAGCTTCTCGGCGTAGTGGCGCCAGTCATGGGCCTGGAGGGCGAAATTGCCGCCCTCGGCCTGGACGATCGCCTGGAGCCGGTCGCGCTCGGCCCCGGCCTGCCTGCGGGCCGGGGTCCAGACCTCGCGCAGCAGGCCCATCGCCGCGTCCGGGGTCGCGGCCATGGTGTCGTCGAGCTTGAAGTGGGCGAAGCTGTCGAAGCCGAGGAGCCTGGCCCGCTCGGCGCGCAAGCTGACGATCTCGCGGATGATGCCGCGGTTGTCGGTGGCCCCGCCGCCCTCGCCGCGGCGGATCCAGGCCTCGTAGGCGCGCTCGCGCAGGTCGCGCCGGGTCGAGCACACCAGGAACGGCTCGATCAGCGAGCGCGACAGGGTGATGGCGTGGCTGTGCGCGCCCCCGCGCTCCTTGGCGGCGTCGGCCGCCGAGGCGATCAGGAAGTCGGGCAGGCCGGCGCGGTCCTCCGCCGCGTCGAGGGGCAGCAGGAAGCTGCTCTCGTCGGCGAGCAGGTTCTGGCTGAACTGGGTTCCGAGTTCCGACATCCGCGCCGCGATCTCGGCGACGCGCAGCTTGTCCTCGGGCCCGAGGTCGGCGCCGGAGCGACGGAAGCGGGTGCGGTAGCGGGACAGAACCCGGCGCTCCTCGCCGCCCAGGCCTTCGGCGTCGGCGTCGACCGCCGAGATGCGCGCCCACAGGTCGGGGTTGAGGTAGATTGCGCTGCCGTGGCGCGACAGCTTCGGGCCGATCGTCCGCTCGATTGCCTGAAGCTCGGGGTTTGTGTGGCTGCCGGTGAGGTTGTAGAACACGCCGGCGACCCGATCGAGGGCCAGGCCCGCCCGCTCCATCGCCGCGACGGTGTTGGCGAAGGTGGGCGCCGCGGTCTCGCCGGCGATCGCCGCGATCTCGGCCTTGTGGGACGACAAAGCCGCCTCAAAGGCCGGCAGGTAGTGCTCGGGGCGGATGCGCTCGAACGGCGGAAGCTCGGCCGGCGTGCCCCAGGCCGTCTCGGAGAAGGGGTTATCGGCCGGAAGGTCGGCGAGCCCGGGGTTTTGCGCTGTCGTCATCTGAAAGGTCCCGATGTCGCGCGCCGTGCCCTGGCCGGCGGCGTTCCGGCCTGGGCCGTCGACGGCCGGCGATTCGACGCGCTCCCGCTTCAGATAGGCCCGAACCCACGCTTCAGGAAGGCGATACCGCGTGCCACCGCGTCGGCGTCGGTTCGCGGATCGAAGGCGTGGCCTTGGTCTTCGTAGAGGTGGACGCGGCAGCTTCCGCCCGCCTCGGCCATCCGGCGGTGCAGGTCCTCGGGGTGAAGCCGACCGACCAGGGCGTCGCGGGCGCCGTGCAGCGCCAGCACCGGCGGCAGTGTGAGGGGGCCGGCGCTCGGGCCGCTGCCGAGTTCCGGCGGCAGGAAGGCCGAGCGCAGCACCAGCGCCGCGATCGCCTCGGGCGCCCGCGCGGCGAGCGCCAGCGCGAGGGCGCCTCCGAGCGAGCAGCCGACCAGCGCCGCCGGGCCGGGGACCTGCGCGCGCACGATCTCGAGGGCATCCCGCCATGCGCCGAAATGCCGGCTGATCCCGGAGAACCCGACCCGCGCCTCGCCGGTCCGCTCGAGATAGTGCGGCAGCAGCACCGCGAAGCCGGCTTCCGCCAAAGCTGCGGCTTCGGCGCGGACTGGACGGTCCGCGCCCGGTCCTTCCGCGTCGTGCAGCAGAATGACGGTCGCCGTGGCCGGCGCGTCCTTGCCGCGCGGCGCGAACCGCTCGATCGTGACGGGCCGTCCCTCGCACAGGATCGTGTCGCGGGTGACGGCCGGATGGGGTGGATAAGTCATGGCGTCAGGTCGGTCTCGACGGTTCGCGGCGTTCGCGCTCGCCGGCATGGCCCTGCTTGCCACGACGGCGGGACGGGACGCGAGGGCACAGGAGTCGAAGCCGCATCCGCCCGAGGCGACCGTCCCCGTGCCGCCGCCCCTGCCGCCCGAGCGGCCCGCCGAGCTGAAGCCCGCGACGGCGCCGGGCGCGACGATGACCGACCCGCCGCGCCCGCCGGAGCGCCCCGCCGCGCTGACGGCGCCGGCGACACCGCCCGCGACGCCCGAGACGAAGCCCGCCGCGCCGCCCGCCGATCCGGCTGCCGTCGCGCCGCCCGCACCGAGGCCGCCGGAACGCCCGGCCGACCTCGTCCCGAACGCGTCCTCCGGCGCACCGCCGGTCCCGGCGGAGGCCAAGCCCGGCGACAAGGCCGCCGACAAGCCCGGCGAGATGCCGGTGCCGCCGCCGCTCCCCCCGGAGCGCCCGGCCGAGCTGTCGGGCGAGGCGGCGCTCGCCCTCAAGGTCGCGGCGCCGGACGACGCCGCCTGCCGGGTCAGGCTGAAGCGCCTCGGCGCGGCGTTCGAGCCGCTGCCGGCGATCGTCAACGGGCAGTGCGGCACGCCGCTGCCGCTGAAGGTGACGGGGCTGCCCGACGTCGCGCTTCCGCAATCGGCGACGCTGACCTGTGCGGCCGCCGAGGCGCTGGCGCGCTGGGCGACCGAGGCGCAGGTCGCGGCCGAGCGCGAGCTGAAGCAGCCGCTGACCGGGATCGCGATCGGCACCTCCTACGAGTGCCGCGGGCAGAACCACGACGTCGAGGCCAAGCTCAGCGAGCACGCCTTCGCCAACGGCGTCGACGTGATGAGCTTCACCTTCGCCGGCCGTCCGCCGATCGCGGTCGGGGCGATGCCGGAGGGCTCGGCCGAGGGGCGCTTCCTCGATGCGGTGCGGGCGCGGGCCTGCGGGTTCTTCCGCACGGTGCTCGGCCCCGGCTCGAACGCCGCGCACGCCAACCATCTCCATCTCGACGAGCGCGAGCGCAACGCCGGGCACCGCCTGTGCCAGTGAGGGCGGTCGCGGAAACCTGATGCCGCCGTGCCGTTTGGCGGGGAACGCTCACGCTTCGCCGACACTTTATCGCGTGGAGCGAATCGGCTCCGGGAGCCTCGACCATGACGTGCGGATCGACGATGCGGACCGGCCTCGCGGCCGTCGTCCTGGCCTGCCTCGCGGGCCAGGGTCTTGCCGCATCGGACAAGGAGCCGGCCAAGGCGTCGGGCAAGAACGAGCCCGCGGCGCCGAGCGCGCAGGCGATCCGGGACGCGACCTTCGCCGAGCCGGCCCAGGATGCGAAGACGGATGCGAAGAAGGACGAGGCGAAGTCGTCGGGGGCCGCGAAGGCGAACGACCGGCCCGATCCGCTGACGATCAAGGTCCAGGTGCTGCTCGACCGGGCGCGGTTCTTCCCCGGCGCCATCGACGGGCGCGACGGCGAGAACCTCCAGGGCGCGCTCTCGGCCTACGCCGTGGCGCAGGGCCTGCCCGCGACGAAGACGCTGACGAAGGACGTCTTCGACAAGCTCGCCGCCACCGGCGGCGATCCGGTGGTCGCCGACTACACCATCACCGAGGCGGATGCGGCCGGCCCCTATGTCGAGACGATCCCGCCGAAGATGGAGGCCCAGGCCGACCTGAAGGCGATGAGCTACACCAACCCGCGCGAGATGCTGGCCGAGCGCTTCCACATGAGCCGCGACCTGCTGAGCCAGCTCAACCCGGACAAGCCCCTCGACAAGGCCGGAACGGTGATCCTGGTCGCGGGCGTCGCGCCGATGGGCCTCGACAAGCCCAAGGCCAAGGACCTGCCGCAGGACCCGAAGGTCGACCGCGTCGAGGTCGACAAGGGCAGCCGCGACGTGCGCGCCTTCGGCAAGGACGGCAAGCTTCTGGCCTACTATCCGGCCTCGATCGGCAGCGAGGAGAAGCCCGCGCCGAGCGGCGAGACCAAGGTGAAGGGCGTCGCCTTCGACCCGTTCTACACCTACGATCCGAAGTACCGCTTCAAGGGCGTGAAGAGCCGCAAGAAGTTCTCGATCCGCCCCGGCCCGAACAACCCGGTCGGCCTCGTCTGGATCGACCTCGCGATTCCCTCCTACGGCATCCACGGCACCCCGGAGCCGGAAAAGGTCGGCAAGACCGAGTCGCACGGCTGCATCCGGTTGACCAACTGGAACGCCCGCGACCTTGCCGCCCACGTCGCCCGCGGGGCGAAGGTGTCGTTCAAGGACGAATAGAGCCGGTTGCTCGCATGTCGTCGAGGCGACCGGCTCCGAACCGCCGTTCGGCCTCATGTCCTTCCGGCGAGCGGGCTTCCACCTCGCTTGGAAATGCTCCTGCGATCAGGCCGCCGTCAGGTGCCGGAGGTCCGCACCGGTGGACAGGTGCTCCGATGCATCGAGGATTTCGACCGCCACGATCCGACCGGCGGCATCGAAATCGAGGACTAGGCCGGGACGGACTTCCTCGCTTTCGACGACGGGGGCATCCGCGAAGCGCACGTAGAGCGCATCGGTCTTAGCGTCATACCGCGACTTCACGTGGGCGCCTCCGGCTGCGATCGAAGAATGCGGTCACGATGTGCACGCCATCTTCGGTCGGCACGTATACCACGCGCAGCATCCTGCCGTCGCACTCCGGCACCGAGCGATAGGCCCGTTTTCGTTCCGGGTGCTTCGGGTCCGTCTCGGTCTCTTCCGGCTCTGCCACGGTGCGTTCGATCCACACGCGCTCCAGTGCTCGATCCACCAAATTGCCGAGGGCATGCGTACCGTAGGTGATCCGCACACGCCCTCCCAAAAGACCGAAGCCGACTTCGCGTGCGACGAAGCCGGTGGACGTCGCGTACCTAACGTAGAGTATTTTCCTATTCGGGCCTATTGGATTCGCGCTTCGTCGTCGAAGAGGCGATCAGCGGCGAAGCAGGCCTGCCGCCGCGACCATCAGCGCGTCGCACAGGAAGGCGAGCGCCGCCGTCGCGGCGGCGCCCTGGAGCATCGGCACGGTGTTCTGGTTCTGGAGGCCGGCGACGATCGGCGTGCCGAGCGTCGCGGCGCCGGCCAGCGCGCCGACCGCGGCGGTCGCCACGGCGAGGACGAGGGCCGTGCGCAAGGTCTCGACGATGGCGGGCGCGGCCAGCGGCAGCTCGATCCGCGTCAGGGTCTGACGGGCGGTAAGCCCAAGCGCTTTGGCGGCCTCGCGCGTCTCCGCCGGCACCGCCTCCAGGGCGCCGACCGTGCCGCGGAGCGTCGGCATGATGCCGTAGAGCACCAGGGCCAGCAGGGTCGGCGGGCCGCCGAAGCCGAGCACCGGCAGGGCGAGCGCCACCACGACCACCGGCGGCACCGCCTGCGCCGCGGCGGCCAGCGTATCGATCCCGCCCCGGACCGAGGCCGCGCCGGGGCGGGTCGCGAGGATCCCGAGGCCGATTCCCGTGATCGCGACGAGGACGAGACCGGTCCCGGCGAGGATCAGGTGGTGCAGGGCGAGCGCACCGAGATGGTCGAGCGGCAGCGCCCGCCGCGGCGTCTCGCCGAGCGCCGAGACGATCGCCGCGGCGACGGTCGGATGACTGAAGCACGCGAGCACGAGGCCGGCGGCGACGGCTCCGAGGGCCGGGTGCAGGGCACGCAGCCGGGTCATGCCGGCGTCCCGCGCCAGCGATCCTCGGCGAGGCTCAAGGTCCGCTCGACGACGAGCGAGAGCGCGACGATCGGGATCGCGCCGAGCAGGATCAGGTCCGGGGCGAACTGCGCCATGCCGTCGAAGACGATGCCGCCGAGGCCGCCGGCCCCGACCAGCGCCCCGAGGGTCGCGAGCCCGATCCCCTGGACGCAGGCGACGCGCAGCGCCCCGAGCAGGATGCCGGCGCCGATCGGCAGCCGCACCTGGAACAGGATCGTTCGTGGGGGCAGGCCGAGGGCCTCGGCCGCGTCGAGGGTCGCCGGGTCCGGCGCTGCGAGCGCTAGGGCGAGGCCGCGCCACAGCGGGAGCAGCAGATAGGCGGCGATGCCGATCACCGCCGGCACCGGCCCGAGCGCGCCGAGGCCGGCCTCGCGGAGCGCCGGGACCGCCTGCAGCAGGCCCGAGGCGACGGCGACCAGCGCGCCGAGCAGGGCCACGGCCGGCACCACTTGGATGCCGCCGACCAGCACCTCGACGAGGCCCTGCCCGCGTCGCCATAGCGAGAGCAGCACGGCACCGCCGACTGCCAGCAGCACCGCGCTTCCCGAAAGCAGCAGATGCCGCACCAAGGCTTCGCCGACCACGTCCTTGCGCGCCGCGAACTCGACGGCGAGCGACAGGCTCCCGAGCGTCCCGGTCGAGCCGGCCAGCGCGACGAAGCCCAGGAACGCGGCCGCGAGCGCGCCCCCGAGCCCGGGGACGGCCATGCGGCGGGCGAGGTGGGCGAGCCCGCCCGCGAGCAGCAGCAGCGCCGTCCAGGTACCGGAGGCGAGGCCGGCGCGGGCGGCCGGCGGCTCGCCGGCGAGAAGGTCCCCGGCCGTGCTGCCCAGCGCCAGCATCAGCAGCGCGAGGGCCAGGGCGAGGAGCACGGTGGCGGCGCCGACGCCGATCCGCGTCCGCCCGATCCGGGCGAGCAGCACCGCGCCCAGCACGAGCCCGGCCACCGCCTCGATCTCCGGCCCGAATCCGGGCAGGGCCCCGAGGCCGTCCAGCGCGTAGACCGGCTCGCCGACGACGAGGCGGTTCTTCGCGATGCGCAGCAGCGGCAGGCCGTAGACCGCACCGAGGAAGGCGGCGGCGAACAGCGGCGGGCCGATGCCCCCGCGCCGATCCTCCGTTGCGGGCGTCAAGCGATGAAGCCGGCGTCGCGCAGGAACGCCCGCGCCACCGTCTCGGCGACCTGGCCCTCGACGGTGATGTGGGCGTTGAGCCGGCGGAGCGTATGGGCATCGAGGCGCGCGAACACCGGATCGAGCTTCTCGCGGATGCGCGGGTGGCGCGCCAGGGTGTCGGCGCGGATCACCGGGGCGACCTCGTAGACGATCTGTGCGCCCTTCGGATCGCTCATCACGGTCAGGTCGAGGGCGTCGAGCGCCCCGTCGGTGCCGTAGACCATGCCGGCGTTGACGCCGCTGATGCCCTGCGCCGCCGCCCGCGCGGTCACCGCCGTGTCGCCGCCGGGCAGGCTGATGATGCGGTTCATCGGCAGCGAGAACCCGTAGGCCGCCTCGAAGGACGGCAGGGCCGCCGGGCTCTCGACGAACTCGGTCGAGGCCGCGAGCAGGATCAACCCGCGCCGCACGGCCCCGGCGAAATCCGCCATGGTGGCGAGCCCTTCGCGCCGGGCGAGGCTGCCGCGCACCGCGATCAGCCAGGTGTTGTTGGCCGGCGCCCGCCCGAGCCAGACGAGGCCCTTGGCCCGATCCGCCGCCGCGATCGCGGCGTAGGCGTCGTCGGCCCGCTTCCAGGCCGGATCGCCCTCGGTGCCGGTGAAGAAGGCGCCGTTGCCGGTGTATTCGGGATAAAGGTCGACATCGCCCGACATCAGGGCCGAGCGCACGATCAGCGTCGGCCCGAGGCCGAGGCGGCGCTGCACCGGGATGCCGAGATCCTCCAGGCACAGGGCGATCATGCTGCCGGTGAGCGTGCCCTCGGTGTCGCTCTTCGAGGCGACCACCACCGCGCCCTGCCCGCGCGCGGGCGCCGCCGCGATGGCGGCGCCGAGGCCGACCAGCACGGCGCGGCGGTCGCAGATCGGAACGGGGCGACGCCTCACAGGAAAAATCCGGTCGTGTCAGGAAAAGATCGGCCCATCGCGGGTTCTGCCCTCACGCGGACCGTGCCACACCCTATCGCGAAATGTATCGCCGTGTAACATTGCCGACGGAACAGCCCGCGCCGGACGCTTGACACAACCGGCGTTCCGGGCGACCCCTCAGCCGCCCGGTGTACCCGCTTGGTTCTCCTGGCGCGACGATCGGATCCGACCAGCCATCATGGCGACGTTCCGTTGAAGCGGAGCGGATCGACAAGGAAGACACCTCGGCGTGAGCGCGGAACCGAAAGACGACGTTCTTCAGGGTAAGCGGGTGCTCGTCGTCGAGGACGAAGCCGCGATCTCGATGCTGCTCGAAGACATGCTGCTCGATTTTGGCTGCACCGTGGTCGGCCCGGCCGCACGCCTCTCGACCGCCCTGGAGATGGCCGAGAGCGAGACCTTCGAGGTCGCGATCCTCGACGTGAACGTCGCCGGCGAGCCGATCTACCCGGTCGCCGAGGCGATCGCGAAGCGCGACCTGCCGCTGATCTTCTCGACCGGCTACGGCGGCGCCGGCATCCGCGAGCCGTTCCGCGATCGCCCGGTGGTGCAGAAGCCGTTCAGCCAGGCCGACCTCAAGCGCACGCTCATCGGCGCGATCAGCGCCGCGCGCGCCTGACCGTCCGCTACAGGCCCTCGATCGGGAACGCGTCGACGAGGTGGACCGGCCAGCCGCGTCCGCCGATGAAGACCGCGTCCGCCCGCAGGGTCAGGCTCCTGGCGAACGGATGCCGCGCGATCCAGCTCCGCACCGCGCGCGAGAAGCGTTGTCGCTTGACCCGGCCGATCGCGCCCTGCGCCTCGATCAGCGTCGCGCGCGCCTTGACCTCGACGAAGGCGATGGTGCCGCCGCGGCGCACGATCAGGTCGATCTCGCCGCCCGACGCGCTCACCCGCATCGCTAAGGGGCGATAGCCCTTCAGCATCAGCGCGCCGAGCGCCAGCCATTCGGCCCGGCGCCCGCGGCGTTCGGTCGCCTTCCGGCGCGCGGCATCAGGCGTCCGCATCGGTCTCGCGAGCCAGCACCAGCGCACGGTTGTAGACGGCGCGGCGCGGCTGCCCGGTCTCGTCGGCAACGAGGCTTGCGGCATCCTTGATCGAGTGCCGCGCGAGCGCGACGCGCAGGGCCGCGTCGAGGCCGGCATCGGCCTCCTCCGGGGTGGCCTCGTCCGGCGCGGTCCCGATCACCACCACGACCTCGCCCTTCGGGGCGCCCTCCTCCGCGAAGGTGTCGTTGAGGCTGGCCAGGGTGCCGCGGCGGATCGTCTCGAACATCTTCGTCAGCTCGCGCGCCACGGCCGCGGGACGGGCGCCGCCGAGGACCTCCGCCGCGTCCGCCAGCATCTCCGGCAGGCGGTGGGGCGATTCGAACAGGACCAGCGTGCCGGGCACGGTCGCCAGCGCCGAGAGCCGGTTGCGGCGGGCGCCGGCCTTCTGCGGCAGGAAACCCTCGAAGAAGAACCGGTCGGTCGGCAGGCCGGCGGCGACGATCGCCGTCATCACCGCCGACGGGCCGGGAATCGGCGTGATGCAGATCCCCGCCTCGATCGCCGCCTGGACCAGCTTGAACCCGGGATCGGAGACCAAGGGCGTGCCGGCATCCGACACCAGCGCCAGCGCCTCGCCGTCCAGCATCCGCCGCACCATGCGCTCGCGGACGGCGGCGTTCGAATGCTCGTGGTAGGCGACGAGCGGCGTGGTGATGCCGTAGTGCATCAGCAGCGTCCGGGTGACGCGGGTGTCCTCGGCGAGCACCGCGTCGGCGGCGGCCAGCGTCGCGAGCGCCCGGATCGTGACGTCGCGCAGGTTGCCGATCGGCGTCGCCACCACGTGCAGGCCCGGCGCGAGCGGCTCCGCTTCCGTCGCCAGCCCGAAGGCGGTGAAGGTCGCAACCTTGGTCGCGGTGGATTTGGCCGGCCCGTCCCTGCGGGGGCGGCGTGCGGGCTCGATTCGCTGTGTCATCGCGCGGACCTTGCCACGCCAAGCCGCCGAGCGGAATTTGCTTGCGGCCGCCGAACCGCCGCGAACCCCCGCTGATTCGTGTTTTCCGGGGGCGCGCGCGATCCTGCGACATCGGCGCGTTTACTTTTCGGGTCCACGCTTTAAGCCAGAGCCACGATCCCGCGTGGACGATCTTTACGGGAAGGAAGTTTCGCGATGGCGCGATGTGTCCCGCCCCGCGCCCTCCGGGCCGGCGCCGCCCTCGCCGTGATCCTCGCCCTTACCGGCTGCATCGGCGTTCCGGACCGGGCGCGTTCCGTCCGCGCCGCGCCGCCGCCGCGGGCCGAACTCGCTCCCGACCTCGCACCGCCCGCCGACGCCGTTCCCGGCTCGACGCCGGCCGCCGCCTCGGCGCCGGGCCGGATCGGCACCGGTTCGGTCAAGGTCGCCCTCGTCGTGCCGCTCTCGGGCCAGGGGGCCAATCTCGGGGCGGCGATGCGCAACGCGGCCGAGCTCGCGATCGAGGAATACCAGCAGCCCGACCTCCAGATCCTGGTGCGCGACGACCGCGGTTCGCCGGACGGCGCCCGCGAGGCGACGAGCGCCGCCATCGCCGAGGGCGCCGAGCTGGTGCTCGGCCCGCTCTTCGCCGCCAACGTCGCGGCCGCCTCGGCGACGGCGCGCGCCGCGGGCAAGCCGGTGATCGCGTTCTCGACCGATGCGAGCGTCGCCGGCCCCGGCACCTACCTGCTGAGCTTCCTCCCGCAGGCCGAGGTCGACCGGATCGTCGACGAGTCGGTCGCGGGCGGGCGCCGCTCCTTCGCCGCGCTGATCCCCGAGAACGCCTACGGCAACGCCGTCGAGGCGCAGTTCCGCGAAGCGGTGGCGCGCAAGGGCGCCCGTCTCGTCGGCATCGAACGCTACGCCCCCGGCGCGCCGGAGGCGGCGATCGCGCGCCTCGGCGGCCTGATCACCGGACCGGGCGCCCAGGCCGACACCCTGTTCCTGCCCGAGACCGCCGACGGGCTGCCGAATGTGGCGGCCGCGCTCAGCAAGGCCGGCTTCGCGCCGTCCCGCGTCCGGCCGATCGGCACCGCAGTGTGGAACGAGCCGCGGCTCTTCGCGCTGCCGGCCCTGCAGGGCGGCCGCTTCGCCGCGCCGGACACCGGCGGATTCGGCAACTTCGCCGGGCGTTACCAGGCGCGGTTCGGCACGAGCCCGCCGCGGGTCGCCTCGCTGGCCTACGACGCGGTCTCGCTCAGTGCGGCGCTCGCGCGGCAATACGGGACCCAGCGCTTCGCCGACGCGACCCTGACCAAGAGCGCCGGGTTCGCCGGCGTCGACGGCACCTTCCGCTTCCGCGCCGACGGCCTGAGCGACCGGGCGCTCGCCGTCCACGAGATCCGCAACAACGCGTCGAGCGTGGTCAGCCCGGCGCCCCGCGCCCTGGCCAAACCCGGCACCTGAGCCTCCGCCGCGCGTCAGTCGTGGCCGATCATCGCCGCGCCGGCCGCGACGACCGTGCAGGCGGCGATGCGGCCGGCGGTCCGGCGCTCCGCCAGGAAGGCGCGGCCGAGGAGCGCGGCGAAGACCACGCTGGTCTCGCGCAGGGCCGAGACCGGCCCCATCGCCCCGAGCCGCATCGCCCAGATCACCGCCGCGTAGGCCAGCAGCGAGGCGGCGCCCCCGCCGACGGCGCGCGCGACCGCGGCGGGCCGCCCGCCGAGGGCCGCCGATCCGCGCGTCAGCAGGAGCCAGAGCGGAGGCGCGCGGTGGACGGTGACCATCGCCGCGGTGTCGCCGACCCAGTCGCCCGACAGCCGCACGCCGATGCCGTCGATCAGGGTGTAGGCGGCGATCGTCGCGGCCGTGCCGAGCGCCGCCAGCAGCGTGCCGCGCGACAGGCCGGCCCTGCCCAGCGACAGCGACGGCAACCCGCCGCCGACCGGGGCGAGCCCGAGGCCGCCGACTGCGAGATTCATCACGCTCATGGTCCAGAGCCGGTCCGCGCCGCCGCGCAGCAGCGTGTTCCACCCGGCATGCAGCAGCGCCGCGAGCAGCACGAGGCCGATGACGGCCGGCGTCGTCGCCGGCTCACGGATCGGCTTTCGACGCGCGCGCGGAGGCGTTCGGCATCACGCCGCGAGGCTCGCGACCACGGCGTTGAGCACCGGAGCGCCGCGCGCGGTCGCGGCGATGCGGCCGCCGTCGAGCCGCGCCACGAGGCCGTCGCCGATCAGCGCCGCGACCCGCGACCCGTCGAGCGGGCGGCCCTTGAGCGCGGCATAGCGCGCCGGGTCGATGCCCTCGGACAGGCGCAGGCCCATCATCAGGAATTCGTCGCCCTGGTCGGCGCCGGCGATCGTCTCGGTCTCGGCGATGCCGTGGCCGTCGCGCTCGACGCGGGCGAGCCAGGCCTCCGGCGCCTTCTCGGTGACGGTTCCGAGTCGGCCGGCCTCCGTCACGAGACGGCCATGCGCGCCGGGGCCGATGCCGGCATATTCGCCGTAGCGCCAGTACAGCAGGTTGTGGCGCGACTGCGCGCCGGCACGCGCGTGGTTCGAGATCTCGTAGGCCGGCAGGCCCGCCCGGTCGCAGACCTCCTGGGTCACGTCGTAGAGCGCGCGGGCGGTCTCGTCGTCGGGCGGCACCAGCCGGCCGGCGGCGGCGAGCCCGTAGAACGGCGTGCCGGGCTCGATGGTGAGCTGGTAGAGCGAGAGGTGCTCGGCCGCCCGGCCGATCGCCTCGGTGAGCTCGCGCCGCCACGCCGCGGCGGTCTGGTTCGGGCGCGCGTAGATCAGGTCGAACGAGCTGCGGTCGAACGCGCCCTGCGCGACCCGGATCGCGGCGAAGGCCTCCTCGGCGCTGTGCAGCCGCCCGAGGCTCTTGAGCGAAGCGTCGTCGAAGGCCTGGACGCCGAGGGAGACGCGGTTGACCCCGGCCGTGCGGTAGCCCCGGAAGCGCCCGGCCTCGACGCTGGTCGGGTTGGCCTCCAACGTGATCTCGGCGCCGGGCTCGACGCCCCAGGCTGCGGCGATGGCATCGAGGATGCCGGCGACCGTCGCGGGCTGCATCAGCGAGGGCGTGCCGCCGCCGAGGAAGATGCTCGAGACGGTGCGGCCGGGGGTGCGCCCCGCCACGTGCGCGATCTCGGCGCGGAAGGCCGCGAGGTAGCGCGCCTCGTCCACCGGCGCATGGCGGACATGGCTGTTGAAGTCGCAATACGGGCACTTCGAGGCGCAGAAGGGCCAATGCACGTAGACGCCGAAGCCCGCATCGCGGGTCGGGTGGTCCGGGCCTGAACGGTCGGTCATCGCACGCGATGTGCTCGCGTGCGCGCCGTTTGGCAATCGCCCGATCCGTTCAGCCCGGCCGGCGCAGGCATGCGGCGGCGAGCTTCACGAAGGCACGGGCCCGGTGCGAGAGGGCGTCGCCGGTCTGCCAGTCGACCCCGTGCTTCTCCTCCGACGCGATCTCGCCGAAGGTGCGGTCGAAGCCGTCGGGCCGGAACATCGGGTCGTAGCCGAAGCCGGCCGTGCCGCGCGGCTCGACGAGGTCGCCGAAGACGCGGCCCTCGAACAGCTCGGTATGGCCGTCGGGCCAGGCCAGCACCAGAGCCGAGACGAAATGCGCCCGCCGGTCCCTCGCCCCGCGCAGGTCCAGCTCCGCGAAGATCCGCGCCATCGCGCCGGAAAAGTCCTTGGACGCGCCGGCCCAGCGGGCGGAGAACAGCCCGGGCGCCCCATCGAGCGCATCGACGCACAGGCCCGAATCGTCGGCGAAGGCCGGCAGGCCCGCGGCGTTGGCGGCTGCGACCGCCTTGATCGCGGCGTTCTCGGAAAACATCGTGCCGGTCTCGTCGGGTTCCGCGAGCCCGAGCTCGCCGGCCGAGACCGCCTCGACGCCGAAGGGCGCGAGCAGCTCGCGCATCTCCACCAGCTTGCCGGCATTGTGGGTCGCGATCACGACCCGGCCCGAGAGGATGCGGTGGCTCATGCGATCGCCTGCTTCTGGAGGGCGACGAGGTCGGCGACGCCGCCCTTGGCGAGCCGGAGCAGCGCGAGCAGCTCGTCCTCCGAGAACGGCTTGCCCTCGGCGGTGCCTTGGACCTCGACGAGGCCGCCGGTGCCGGTGATGACGAAGTTGGCGTCGGTCTCGGCGCCCGAATCCTCGGCGTAGTCGAGGTCGAGCACGGCGGCGCCCTTGACGATGCCGCAGGAGATGGCGGCGACGTGGTCGCGCAAGGGGTCGACCGAGATCATCGAGCGGGCGCGCATCCAGGCGAAGCACTCGTGCAGCGCGACCCAGGCGCCGGTGATCGATGCCGTGCGGGTGCCGCCGTCGGCCTGGATCACGTCGCAGTCGACGGTGATCTGCTTCTCGCCCATCGCCGGCAGATTGGTGACGGCGCGCAGAGATCGCCCGATCAGCCGCTGGATCTCCTGCGTCCGGCCCGAGGGCTTGCCGGAATTGACCTCGCGGCGGGTGCGCTCGTGCGTGGCGCGCGGCAGCATGGCGTACTCCGCCGTGATCCAGCCCTTGCCCGAGCCGCGCAGCCAGTGCGGCCCGCGCTCCTCCAGCGAGGCGGTGCACAGGACCCGGGTCTCGCCGAAGGTCACGAGGCAGGAGCCCTCCGCGTAGCGGGCGACCGAGCGCTCGAGCGTGACCTTGCGCAACTCGTCGACCGCGCGCTTCGAAGGCCGCATGCGGCGTTCTCCTGATTCCCGAACTCGAGCGGGGTGCTTAGGCTGCGCCGCCACACGCGGCAACCCGAAGCGCCCGAGCGCCGTATGAGAAGCCCATGGATTGATCCGCAGGCTTTAGCGGGACACAATCATCGGCCAGGAACCGCGCGTGACCGAGTTTTCCCGACCCTTCTCCCAACCGCCGCAGGCGCAGGCCCTCGCCGCGCTGAACGAGCGTGCCCGCGAGATCTTCCGGCAGATCGTCGAGGGCTATCTCTCCACCGGCGAGCCGATGGGATCGCGCAACCTCGCGCGCATCCTGCCCATGACCCTGTCGCCGGCCTCGATCCGCAACGTGATGTCCGACCTGGAGCAGTCCGGGCTGATCTTCGCGCCGCACACCTCCGCCGGGCGCCTGCCGACCGAGCTGGGCCTGCGCTTCTTCGTCGACGCGATGCTCGAGCTCGGCGATGTCGGCCGCGAGGAGCAGGAGCGGATCGAGGCGCAGATGCGGGCGGCGGCCTCGCGGCACACCTTCGATTCGGCGCTGGCCGAGGCGTCTAGCCTGCTCTCGGGCATCTCGCGCGGAGCCGGCGTGGTGCTGACGACCAAGACCAACGTGCAGCTCAAGCACATCGAGTTCGTGCGGCTCGATCCGGCACGCGCCCTGGTGGTGCTCGTCTCCGACGACGGCTCGGTCGAGAACCGCCTGCTCGACCTGCCGCCGGGCCTGCCGGCGAGCGCGCTGCAGGAGGCGTCGAACTACCTCAACGCCCGCCTGCACGGCCGCACCCTCGGCGGCCTGCGCGCCGAGATCGAGGCGGGCCGCCAGGCGATGAAGCGCGAGCTCGACGCGATCACCGAGCGCCTGGTCGATGCGGGCCTCGCCGTGTCCGTCGGCCCGAGCGAGGCCCGCCAGCTCATCGTGCGCGGGCAGGCCAACCTGCTCGACGACCTTCGCGCGATCGAGGACCTCGAGCGGATGCGGCTGCTGTTCTCGGACCTCGAGACGCAGAAGGACGTGATCGACCTGCTCGCCCGCGCCGAGGGCGGCGACGGGGTGCGGATCTTCATCGGCTCGGAGAACAAGCTGTTCTCGCTCTCCGGCTCGTCGCTGATCGCGGCGCCGTTCCGCGACGGGTCGCAGACCATCGTCGGCGTCGTCGGCGTGATCGGCCCGACGCGCCTGAACTACGCCCGCATCGTGCCGATGGTCGACTACACGGCGCGGGTCGTCTCGCGGATGCTCGACCGCGGGACGTAGGGCCGGGGCCGCTCGCCCAATGCGCCGCCGCGCCCCTCGGTTGGCGCGGAATGTCGGCCCGCGAAGCACATCGGGAGAGGGGGAGCGCCATATACCGGACGACGCACCCGCCTCTCCCGACCCTTGCCGCCACGAGGCCCACCCTCCCCCGCAGAGGAGGGAGGGCAGGCCGGCGCGGGTTTTCGCCTCAGCCGCGGATCACGTCCACGATCTGGTAGGTGTCCGGATCGACGATGACGATGTCGTCGTCCACGAGGACGTAGCTGTAATCCTCGTATTCCGGTGCCAGCTCGACGATCGCCGGCGGGAGGCGGTGCAGTTCATAGCTGCGGGCGATCGCCGTGCCGACGGTGAGCGCGAAGGCGCCGGCCGCTAGGCGCGGCACGCCGCTGCGGAACAGGTCCTGGCGGAACCGGGTGCGCTCGGCGCCGCCGAGACGCCCATAGGCGCCGCGGGCCTCGCCGCCGCCGCGCGGACCGCGGGCGCCGCGATCCGGACGACCGTCGCGGTCGCCGCGGGCACCGGGGCCGTCGCGATCGCCCCGGCCGTCACGGGCGCCGGGACCATCACGGTCGCCGCGTCCGTCGCGCGCCGCCGGACCGTCGCGATCCCCGCGGGGGCCGCCGGTCTCGTTGCGCCCGGGGCCGCCGCGCTCGTCGCGGGCGCCGGGCTTGCCGCCGGGGCCGTCGTCGCGCATCGCACCGCCGCGTTCCGCACCGCCCGGCGCCCCGCGATCGGCACCGCCCGGACCGGCCCGGTCGGCACCGCCGCCCGGCCCGCCGCGCTCGGCCGCGCCGCCCGCCGGGCCGCCGGCGTCGTTCCCGCGCATCGCGCCGCCGGCACCACCGCCAGCACCGCCGCCAGGGCCTGCACCGCCGCGCATGCCACCGCCGGCGCCGCCGCCAGCACCGCCCGCCGGTCCGCCGGCGCCGCCGCCCGGTCCGCCGCCGCCGCCCGGCCCGCCGGCACCGCCGCCGGGGCCGCCCTGGCCGAAGGCCGTGGCCGTGCCCAGCACCAGCACGGCGGCCGTCACCGTTCCGCGAAAGATCTTGTTCATGGCGCTCGATCCCGTCCCGTTATTGTTGAAAGGCCACGTCCGTCGCCGACCGACGAAGTCACCGCCCCGAAACGGTACAGTCCCGAAAAGCGTTCCGTCGGCGCCTGCCGCTCGGAGACGACGTGACACGGGCGGTGGGCATCCTCGTTCGCGCGCCCACGCGGCCTAGGCGGTCCCAGTCCCCGCCTGTAACGTCGCCCGTATCAAGAATGCGCCGTCCGAACGACGGAGACAGGGAGCCAGCATGTCCGACTCGATCGGGATCGCGCCAACCGCCGAAGACGTGGCGGCCGACCGCAGCCGCCGCATCCGGGCGATCGTCGCCTCGTCCTCCGGCAACCTGGTCGAGTGGTACGATTTCTACTGCTACGCCTTCTTCGCGATCTACTTCGCGTCGTCGTTCTTCCCGAAGGGCGATTCCACCAGCCAGCTTCTCCAGACCGCCGGCATCTTCGCCGTGGGCTTCTTCATGCGGCCGATCGGCGGCTGGCTGTTCGGGCGCATCGCCGACCGCGTCGGGCGCCGGACCTCGATGGTCATCTCGGTCCTGATGATGTGCATCGGCTCGCTGTTCATCGGCCTGCTGCCCACCTACGAGACCGTGGGCGCCGCAGCCCCCGTGCTGCTGCTGCTGGCGCGCATGCTCCAGGGCCTCTCGGTCGGCGGCGAGTACGGCACCAGCGCCACCTACATGAGCGAGGTCGCGCTGAAGGGTCAGCGCGGATTCTTCGCCTCGTTCCAATACGTGACGCTGATCGGCGGCCAGCTCCTGGCCTCGCTGGTGCTGATCGTGCTGCAGTTTGCGCTCACCGAGGCGCAGCTGCACAGCTTCGGCTGGCGGATCCCGTTCTTCCTCGGGGCGGTGGCCGCCATCGTCGCCCTCTACCTGCGGCGCTCGCTCGCCGAGACTGCGGGCTCCGACAAGGAGAACGCCGGCACCTTCTCCGAGCTCGCCAAGCATTGGCGCGCGTTCTGCGTGGTCCTGGCCTACACCGCCGGCGGCTCGCTGGTGTTCTACACCTTCACCACGTACATGCAGAAGTATCTCGTCAACACCGCGCATTTCGACAAGGGCACGGCCTCGCGCACGATGACCGCGGTGCTGCTGGTCTACATGATGGTCCAGCCGCTGTTCGGCGCGCTGTCGGACCGGATCGGGCGCAAGGCCAACATGCTGCTCTACAGCGGCCTCGGCACGCTGATGGTGGTGCCGCTGATGACCGCGATCGGCGCGACGCAGGACCCCTACGTCGCCTTCGGCCTGATCACGCTGGGGCTGCTGGCGGTGAGCTTCTACACGGGGATCAGCGGCATCGTGAAGGCGGAGCTGTTCCCGACCAAGGTCCGCGCGCTCGGCGTCGGCCTGTCCTACGCCCTCGCCAACGCCACCTTCGGCGGCACCGCCGAATACGTGGCGCTGTGGTTCAAGGAGGCGGGGATGGAATCAAGCTTCTTCTGGTACGTCACCATCCTGCTCGCGATCGCCTTCGTCGCCTCGCTGATCATGCCGAACCCGAAGGTCCACGGCTATCTCGACGGTGACGGCACGGTGGAGGAGGCGCTCGGAGGCAAGCCGCGCCTGGCGCGGGCCTGAGCCCGGCCCTGCCGTCGCGCGGAATGCCCGTCAGGCCGTCCGGGACCGGTTCTTGAGCTCCATGTTCTCGCGGTAGAGGGACTGGAGGTTCTTGAAGACGCCGCCGAGATAGGCCTGGTAGGTCGGCAAGGCATCGGGCGCGACGCCGGCGCGCCCCGCGAAATGGGCGACGATGGCATCGGATTCGGTCGTGAACCGGCCGGGCGCAAGCTCGGCCGTCGGGAAGGTCACCGTCTCGACCGCCGGCGCGAGCCGGCTGCGGATCGACGTCTCCGCCGCGTCGCCGGGGACGAACTCGCGGAGGTCCGCCCGATCCAGCTGCCCGGTTTCGAGCAGGAACAGGCGGACCTTGAAGCAGAACGGGCAGCCCGCCTTCAGGTAGACGGTCGGCTTGAACGCGGCTTCGGTCATCGTCGGTCGTCCTCGTCGTCGAAGTGGGTCGGGCAGTCCCGCGGTAGCGGGCCGGAAGCGCTCGGCGGCGCGGCCGGGGACCGCGCCGCCGCGTCGGATCCGACCGATCCGCCGGTCGGCACGGGCCGGGACATCCCTCGCCGGGCGTCGGCCGTCTGTGACCGAGGGCCTCGTGCCCCTCAGCGGATCGTCGTGCGGGTCACTTGATCACCGCGCAGCCGATGCGGTTGCCGGCGCCGCCGATCGGCTGCGTGGTGTGGTCGTCCTCGTTGGCGTGGACGATCAGCGCCGAGCCGTCGCCGTCCTGAAGGCCGCCGTCGCCCGTCAGCGGCGTTTCGCTGGAGACCTCGGCGTTCACCGAGCCGTCGGCCGCCGCGTAGACGTTGGGCAGGTCGCCCTCGTCCGGGCCGTCGGGGTTGAGCAGGCCGTGCTTGCTCTGGTCGTGGTTCACGTGCGCCTTCGAGTTCATGAACTTGTCGGTGTCGGAGCAGTCGCCGACCGCGTGGAAGTGGATGCCGTGCCAGCCGGGCGGCAGGCCGCCGGCCTTGATCGCGATCCGCATCACCAGCGCGTTCGCGCCGTCGCGGATCGTCAGCGTCCCGATCGGCTCGCCCTTGTTGTTCTTGATCTCGCCGGTGAAGGTCTGGGGTGCGGCGGCCGGGGCCGACTCCGCGGCCGGCGGGGTCTGCGCGAGCGCTCCGGTGGCGCCGGATGCGAAGCCGACGAGGGCTGCGAGCAACGGCAGGGTGCGTGTCATGTGATGGCTCTCCTCTCCACGTCGGGCTAGTTAGGCCGTCATCCGGTCTTCCGACAGGGCTTTCTTCGATCGCGCCGCCCGGGCAGCCCGGCGGCCGGACCATTCGTGACCCCTTCCCCGTGAACCAGCCTCGATGACGCGCGACAGGATCAGGGCCGACCTCCTGCTGGTCGAGCACGGCCATTTCGAGAGCCGGGCGCGGGCGCAGGCCGCCATCGCCGCCGGCCTCGTGCGGGCCGACGGGCGCGCGGTCACCCGCGCCTCCGAGCGGCTGGCGGCCGACGCGGCGATCGAGGCCAGCGCGCCCCACCCCTTCGTCTCGCGCGGCGGCCTGAAGCTCGAGGCGGGCCTCGACGCCTTCGGCCTCGATCCGGCCGGCCTCCCCTGCCTCGACGTCGGCGCCTCGACCGGCGGCTTCACCGACCTGCTCCTGCGCCGCGGCGCGACGCGGGTCGTCGCGGTCGATGTCGGGCACGGCCAGCTTCACGCCAGTCTGAGCGCCGACCCACGGGTCACGAACCGCGAAGGAACCGACATCCGAACCCTCGCGCCGGGCAGCCTCGACCCTGCCCCTTGCCTTGCCAGCATCGACGTGAGCTTCATCGCCCTGCGCCTCGTGCTGCCGGCGGTGGCCGGGCTGCTGGCGCCGGGCGCGCACCTGATCGCGTTGATCAAGCCGCAATTCGAGGCCGGCCGCGAGCGCGTCGGCCGCGGCGGCATCGTCCGCGACGACGCCGTCCACGCGGAGGTCTGCGATGCGGTGCGCCGCACCCTCGCCGGCCTCGGCTTCACGATCCTCGGCCTGATCCCCTCCCCCGTCCGGGGCGGGGACGGCAACACCGAATTCCTCGTCGGCGCACGCGCCGATCGACCGCACGAAAGACCCGATGACCGCATCTGAAACCGTCACGATCCGTCGCCTCGGCGCGCGCGGGGACGGCATCGCCGAAGACGGCACGGCGATCGCCTTCGCGCTTCCGGGCGAGCGCGTCGCGATCCGGCGCGACGGCGGGCGCGGCGAGCTCCTCGGCATCGAGACGCCCTCGCCCGATCGGATCGTCCCGATCTGCCCGTACTTCACCCGCTGCGGCGGCTGCGCGACACAGCACCTCGCGCCCGAGCCCTACGCCGCCTGGAAATACGCGCAGGTCGCCAACGCCCTGGCCCAGGCCGGGCTCGACCGCGCTCCCGATCCGCTGATCGACGCCCACGGCGAGGGCCGCCGGCGCATCACCCTGCACGTCCGCGAGGTCGAGGGCCGGGCCGAGGCCGGGCTGATGGCCGCGCGCAGCCACGCCCTCGTCGCGATCGACCATTGCCCGATCACGGTGCCGGCCCTGCATCGGGCCCCCGAGATCGCGCGGGCGCTCAGTGCACCCCTCGGGCACGGGCGAAAGCCCCTCGACGTCGCGGTGACCGCGACCGAGGCCGGGCTCGACGTGGACCTGCGCGGCCACGGCCCGGTCGAGGCCGGCGTGCGCGCCACGCTGGTGCGGCTCGCCGGAGAGCTCGACCTCGCCCGCCTGTCGCTGCACGGCGACGTGGTGGTGGAGCGCAAGGCCGTCACGGTGGCCTCGGGCGACGCGCGCCTCCATCCGCCGCCGGGCGGCTTTCTCCAGGCGACGGCGGCCGGCGAGGCGACGCTGTCCGGGCTGGTGCGCGACGCCTTCACCAAGAAGACCAAGCGCGCCGTCGACCTGTTCTCCGGCTGCGGGCCCTTCACCCTGGCGATGGCGCGCACCGCCACCGTCCACGCGGTCGAGAGCGAGGCCGGCGCGCTCGCAGGCATCGCGCGGTCCTATCGCTCCGCGCTCGGCCTGAAGGGCGTCACCACGGAAGCCCGCGACCTGTTCCGCCGCCCCGTCCTCGCCCACGATCTGAACGGCTACGACGCCGTGGTCTTCGATCCGCCGCGGGCCGGCGCACAGGCGCAGGCGAAGCAGATCGCGGAATCCAAGGTGCCGCTGGCCGTCGGCGTCAGCTGCGACGCCGGGACCTTCGCCCGCGACGCGGCAACCCTGGTCGCGGCGGGCTTCGGCCTGGAGCGGGTCACCCCGGTGGACCAGTTCCGGTACTCGGGCCACGTCGAGATGGTCGGGGTGTTCCGCAGGGCGGTCGCGGTCAAGCGCCGGCTGTAGCGGCCGGCGGCCGCCTCGACACGCTACCGAGCCCGCGCGGACGCGCGAGCCGGCGCGACGGGAGCGTCCCGCCTCCCGGAGGCAGGAAAGTGGTCGAATCTCGTCGCTCCGTGCGGGTCGGTCGCCGCGACGGCGCGGGGCCGCACACGGGGTGGGGCCGGCTACGAGCGGTCGGCCTCGGCCGTCACGAAGGTCAGGCACCGGGCGCGGGCCTGCGGATCCCTAATGCGGTCGAAGGCTCGAACGAGGGCCAAGGTCTCGGCCTCTCGGGATTCGGGCTCGCCCCCCGTGAAGAACGTGCTGACCGGCTCATCGAGCGTTTGCGCGATCCGCTCGAGGCTCGCGCGCGCGATGGACAGATGGGCATCCGGCTTTTTCACAAGACGACCTCATAGGCACGGCCTCCCACGGAGCCAATCAATTTATCGAGACTCCGGCCGCCTTCGGCCCAAGGCTGTTGGCGAGATGGCGACCCAGGATCACCAGGGCCTTCCGCACGATGTCGGCGGCCTCGTCGTTCCCGGTCGCCACAGCTTCGCGGTAGGCGGCGGAGAAGTCCTCGACGACCGCATCGAGCGCCTCGCCGTTCATGTCGGCCAGGAGAGTCTGGACGGCGCCGACGGAGACGGCATGCTTCGGTTCCTGCCACGCCGGGGCGAAACGCGTGCTCGAGGATCGGATCGCCTCGCGCGACCGATCGATCGCCACGCGGGACAGCGCCATCAGATCGTTCGAATGGCCGATGCGCCGACGGCTCTGTCGTATCCGGGTCTTGAGAGCTGCTTTCTCGCATCGATAAGCAATCATGGATATGATCTCGCAGGTGATGAAATCGATGATCGTGCAAATGCGAAAGCAATAGAGGATAGGGCGCTGACAGTCTTGCGTCAAATCAACGTCTGATGTTCAGATTTGTTTGTCGCGTGACCTGAGCATCAGGCTTTCGTGGACCCGGTGCGCAAACGCCGGCCACGTCGTGCCTCGATAGGGTCGGGGGCACGGCTGCCGCGCCCCAACCAACGAAAAAGGATCATAGGGCGGTTGGATGCTGCACGTTCACTCGGCCGGCGAGAAGTGACACCAACATAAGTTGTATGTCGGCCTCACGTTTCTGTTACCGCGTGTGCCGGTTCAGAACAGGCTGCCTTGCGCGTCCTCGTCGCTGGACCGCGGCTGTTCGGCTGCTGGACGATCCGCCGGTGGGATGGCCGGCTGAGGCCGGCCGACCGGCTCGATCAACGCCGCGTCGTCGTTGCGAACGGCGTTCACCCGGTCGGAGACCGGGTCGAGGCGGAGCCAGTCGTCCGGGCATGGCCGGCAGAGGGCCGCCGCCTCGGCCTGATCCACCGCGCGGGTGTCGAGCCAGGGTGCGACCTGCTCCGGCGCGAGGATCGCCGGCATCCGGTCGTGCACCGCCGCCATGGTTCCGTTGGCCCCCGTCGTGACGATGGCCGCCGTGTCGATCTCCGAGCCGTCCGCCCCGAGCCAGGATTCCCACAGGCCGGCGAGCGCCATCGGCGCGCCGTTCGCGCGGCGGATCGCGAAGGGTGTCCGCACCGCGCTGCGTCCGGTGCCCTCGCGCCGCCATTCGTAGAAACCGTCGGCCACGAAGACGCAGCGGCGGTGGCGCACCGCGCCGCGGAAGGTCGCCTTCTTCAGGATGGTCTCGACCCGCGCGTTGATCACCAGCGGAAAGGTCTTGGGGTCCTTCAGCCAGCTCGGCCAGAATCCCCAGCGCACCAGCCGGAAATGCCGCGCGCCGCCCTCGGCGATCACGATCGGCACGGGCTGCGTCGGCGCCACGTTGTAGCGCGGCGGGAAGTTCGGGCGCTCCGGGTAGCCGTAGAATTCGGCGAAGCGTTCGGGCGCCTGGGCGATGAAGAAGCGTCCGCACATCCCGAGAGGTTCCTATCCGCCGGCGATCGCCGCCCGCGGCGGCGCGCGGCGGCCGTCTAGAGCCACTTCTTCCAGCGGAAGAACACGTAAGGCAGCACGGCGGCGACGACCATCATCACCACCGCCATCGGGTAGCCGAAGCTCCAGTCGAGCTCCGGCATGGTCTTGAAGTTCATCCCGTAGATCGAAGCGATCAGCGTCGGCGGCATGAACACCACCGCCATGACCGAGAACAGCTTGATGATGTTGTTCTGCTCGAGGTTCACCAGCCCCAGGGTCGCGTCGAGCAGGAACTGGATCTTCGAGGACAGGAAGGTCGCGTGCTCCTCGAGCGATTGCAGGTCGCGCAGGGTCGAGCGCACGTCCTCGCGCAGCTCGCGCGGGGCCTTGGCCGTCCGGTAGGTGGCCGAGAGCGAGAGCAGGATGCGCTCCATCGAGACGAGGCTCTCGCGCTGCTTCGAGATCAGGTCGCCGTGGCGGCCCAGCGCCCGCAGCGTGTCCTGGAGCGCGGTGTTGCGCGCGCTCGGGTCGGCCTGGACTTCGAAGATCTTGCCCGAGAGCCGGTCGATGCGCTCGCCCTGGAGCTGGAGCACGTCCGCCGCGCGGTCGATCACCGCCTCGATCAGGCCGGCGAGGATGGTCTCGCCCGAAGGCGTCCCCGTCGGCCCGCTGCCGGTCGCCCGGCCGGCGCGCTGGGTGTACATCCGGAACGCTTGCGGCTCCTCGTAGCGCACCGTCACGAGCTTGCGGCCCTGCAGGATGAAGGTGATGCCGGCGAGCCCCGGATCCTCCGAGTCGCTGACCTTCGAGAGCACGCGGCCGGTCATGTAGCGGGCGCCGTCCTCGACGTAGAGCAGCTCGGAGGGCTCGATGTCCTTCATCTCCTCCCGCGTCGGCACCTGGATGCCCATGAAGGCCTCGACCTTGAGGTCCTCCTCCCGCGTCGGCTTGATCATGTCGAGCCAGACGGTGTCGTCGGGGATCGGGTCCTGCAGCTCGAGGGGGCGGCGCTCCAGCAGCATCTGGCCGGTGCCGGTGACCGGCTGGTGGATGAAGATCACGAAGAGCGAACCTGGGGATGGGCGCTCTGTCGAGCGCCGTCATGGGCGGGGGCGCTCACGCGAGCGCCGTTCAGGGACGAACGCGCTCAGTCGAGCGCGTGGGGCGGCGGCGCGCTTGCATCCGGCACGAAGAAGTCCGGCGCAAGGGGCACGCCCGCGGTGACGCGGTATTGCGAGAAATCCGTGACGCCGTTCTGCGACAGGAACGTGTCGTCGATCAGGAATTGGCCGGTGATCTCGCGAGCCGGCTTCAGAAACAGGGTATGGGCCGCGTCGGCGATGATCTCGGGGGTGCGGCTCGCCCGCATCAGCGCCTCGCCGCCGAGCAGGTTGTTGACCGCCGCCGTCGCGATGGTGGTGCGCGGCCACAGCGCGTTCACCGCGATGCCGGCCTTGCGCAGCTCGCCGGCGAGGCCGAGCACGCACAGCGACATCCCGAACTTCGCCATCGTGTAGGCGAGGTGCGGCGAGAACCACTTCTCCGCCATGTCGAGCGGCGGCGACAGCATCAGGATGTGCGGGTTCTGCGCCTTTTCCAGATAGGGAAGCGCGTATTTCGAGACCATGTAGGTCCCGCGCGTGTTGATCTGATGCATCAGGTCGAAGCGCTTCATCTCGGTTTGGCGCGTCGGGGTCAGCGAGATCGCGCTGGCGTTGTTGACCACGATGTCGACGCCGCCGAACGTCTCCGCGGCGCGCGCGAAGGCGTCGCGCACCGAATCCTCGTCGCGCACGTCGACCACCAGCGGCAGCGCCCGGCCGCCGGCCGCCTCGATCGCGGCGGCGGCGGTGTGGATCGTGCCCTCGAGCTTGGGGTGGGGCGTCTCGGTCTTGGCCGCGATCACCACGTTGGCCCCGTCGCGGGCCGCGCGCAGGCCGATGGCGAGCCCGATGCCGCGCGAGGCGCCGGTGATGAACAGGGTCTTGTCGGCCAGGGTACCGGTCATCGCTTCCTCCGCGCGTGGGTCGGGCGTTGCGTGTCAGGGCTTGATCCGGAAGCGGGCGGGCTGCGCCCCGTCGGCATCCGTGAAACCGTATTCCGCCGCGATGTCGCCGGCGTGGATCACCCGGCCCGACCGGGCGATCACGTCGGGGTCTGCGGCGAGCGCCGCCAGCGCGCGACCGGCATAGAGCGGGCTCTCGGTGGCGAGCGCGCCCTGCCCGAGGTCGCAGACGCGCTCGGTCCGCACGAAGCCCGGCGAGAGGGCGAGCGCGGTGACGCCGTGCGGGCGCAGCTCCTCCCCGAAGGCGAAGGCGAGGCGGTTCGTCGTCGCCTTGGCAAGGTCGTAGTAGACGTCGCCGAGGTAGCCCTCCTCGGTGCCGAAGGAGACCAGCGCGATCAGGCCCGATCCCGCCGCGATCATCGCCGGCGCCACGGCGCGGGCGAGCAGCAAACCGGGGTAGGGGCCGACGCGGGCGAATTCCGCGAACGGCTCGGCCGAGCGGCGCCAGAACGGCGTGCCCCATCCGGTCCCGTCCGGGTAGCGCTCGCCGTCGTAGCCCTCGTTGCCGCCCCAGACGCTCGAGACCGCGACGTCGATGCGGCCGAAGCGGCGCAGGGTCCAGTGGACGAGCGCGTCGACGGCGCGCTCGCTGGTGTGGTCGCAGAGGTAGTGATGGCCCTCGCCGCCGGCGGCGTCGACCTCGCGGCTGGTGTCCTCGATCGATTCGGCGCGCTGCTCGGTGCGCGGCCCGGTCTCGCTCGACCGGGCGGTGACGACCACCGTGGCGCCCGCCTCGCCGAGCGCCCGGGCGATGCCCCGCCCGACGCCGCGCGAGGCGCCCGCGACGAGGCAGATCTTCTGGCCGAGGTCGGGCGTCACGGCCTCGGGCCGGGCTTCGACCGGGCGAGGAATGCCCGGAACGCGCCCTGTGCCTCCTCCGTGCGCAGCTGCCGGTCGAACGCCTCGGCCTCGGCGTCCAGCGCCGCCTCGACCGCGGCCTGGTCCCCGCGGATCAGCTTTCGCGAGGCGGCGAGCGCGCCGCGCGGCAGGGCGGCGAGGCGCGCGGCCTGGCCGAGGGCGTGCTCCAGCAGCATGTCGGAGGGCATCACCGCGTTGACGAGCCCGAGCGATTCGGCCGCATCCGCGCCGAACATCTCCGAGAGCAGCAGCAGCTCGGTCGCCTTCAGGCGGCCGATCCGCCGCGGCAGCAGGTAGCTCGAGGCCGCCTCCGGCACGAGGCCGAGCTCGACGAAGGGCATGCGGAAGCGCGCCGCCGGGCTGGCGTAGACGAGGTCGCAGTGCAGCGTCAGCGTCGTGCCGATGCCGACGGCGATCCCGTCGACCGCCGCGACCATCGGCGTCGCCGTGCGCGCGAGCTGCCGGATGAAGCGGAGCGAGGGCGCCTCGCTGAACGCCTTTTCCGCCCGCGAGACGAAGTCGGCGATGTCGTTGCCGGCGCAGAAGATGCCGGGCACCCCGGAGAACACCACCGCGCCGACGGCATCCGACGCGTCGGCCGAGGCCAGCGCCTCGCGCATCGCGTCGTACATCGCCCCGGTGAGCGCGTTCTTCTTCTCGGGCCGGTTCAGCGTGATCGACCGGACGCCGTCCGCGCCGTCGGTGATCGCCACGTGCTCGCTCATCTCCGCCTCCCCCTGATCATTCGTTCCAGGCCTCGCCAGCGACCGATCGATGTCACCGTTTCCGTTCCAGACCCGCCATCCCGGGGCGCCGAAGGTGCGCCCGGGATCCGGAGCCGCTGGCCGGGCTCGATGAGGTGCCACCTGCGGTTCTGGATTCCGGTCTCCGCATCGCGGACCCGGAATGACGGGCGGAAGGCTTGCGTCATGCCACCAGAATTGCGGCCGCATCGTCCAGGAACCCGCCGCCGTCGATCACCACCTGGGCCAGCCCGTCGGCGGCCGGCAGCAGGTTCTCGGCGAAGAAGCGCGCGAGCGCGATCCGCGCGGCGTGCGCCGGATCGGTCTCGCCCGCCTTCAGCGCGGCGCGGGCGGCCAGCGCCTCGCGGGCGAGGCAGGCCGCGCCCTGGGCCAGGCCGAACAGCCGCAGGTACGGCGTCGCGCCGGCGAGGGCCGCGTCGGGCCGGTTGGACCTCAGGCTCGCCAGCTGGTGGCTGGTGGCACGGTCGAGGGCCTCGATGCCGGCGCGCAGCCGCGCCGGCGCGTGGCCGAGGGCCGGGTCGGCGGCCTTGAGCAGAGCTTCGGCGACCCGGCGCATGGCGGCGATCTGCGCGCGCACCGTGGCGCCGTCGTTCAACGGGAGCTTGCGCCCGGTGAGGTCGATCGCCTGGATGCCGTTGGTGCCCTCGTAGATCCCGAGGATGCGGGCGTCGCGCATCGCTTGCGCCGCGCCGGTCTCCTCGACGAAGCCCATGCCGCCGTGCACCTGCACGCCGAGGGAGGCGACCTCGTTGGCGATGTCGGTCGAGAACGCCTTGGCCACCGGCGTCAGCAGCGAGGCGCGGTCGAGCGCCGCCTTACCCTCCGGCCCCTCGGCCGCGTCGAGGGCGGCCGCGGTCAGGTAGCAGATGCCGCGCGCGGCCGCGGTGCAGGCCTTCATCGTCAGCAGCATGCGCTGCACGTCCGGATGGGCGACGATCGGGCTCGTCTCGGCGGAGCCCGGCGCTTTTCCCTGCCGGCGCTCGCGAGCGTAGGCCAGCGCCCGCTGCGTCGCCGCCTCGGCGATGCCCACGCCCTGCAGCCCGACATTGAGGCGGGCGTTGTTCATCATCGTGAACATGCAGGCGAGCCCGCGATTCGCCTCGCCGATCAGCCAGCCGACGGCGCCGCCGTTGTCGCCGAAGGCCATCGAGCAGGTCGGCGAGGCGTGGATGCCGAGCTTGTGCTCCAGGCCCGAGCAGCGCAGGTCGTTCTCCGACCCGTCGGGGAGCACCTTCGGCACCAGGAACAGCGAGATGCCGCGGGTGCCCGCGGGCGCATCCTTCAGGCGGGCGAGCACGAGGTGGACGATGTTCTCGGCCATGTCGTGGGCGCCGTAGGTGATGTAGATCTTCGAGCCGACGATGCGGTAGCTGCCGTCGCCGGCCGGCTCCGCGCGGGTGCGGATCGCGGCCAGGTCCGAGCCGGCCTGCGGCTCGGTCAGGTTCATCGTCGCGGTCCACTCGCCGGAGACAAGCTTGCCGAGGTAGCGCGCCTTCAGATCCTCCGAGCCGTGCGCCGCCAGCGCCTCGATGCCGCCGGCGGTGAGCAGCGGGCACAGGCCGAAGGCGAGGTTGGCGCCGTTCCACATCTCAGTGCAGGCCGCGTCGAGCACCTGCGGCAGGCCCTGCCCGCCATGGTCCGGGTCGGCGGTGAGCCCGTTCCAGCCGCCGGCGACGAATGTCCTGTAGGCGTCCGCGAATCCCGGCGCCGTGGTGACGACGCCGTCCGCGAGCGTCGCGCCGTGCCGGTCGCCGATGCGGTTCAGCGGGGCGAGCACGTCGGCTGCGAGGCGTCCGGCCTCGGTGAGGATCGCGTCCGCGTCCTCGATGCCGAGCGCGCCCGTGCCGTCGAGCCCGGCGACGTGCTGCAGGGTGAACACCATCTCGGACACGGGTGCGCGGTAGCTCATCGGCTGTTCCTCACGCCCGGCCCGGTTCGACCGCGCCTCGGCGTCTCGTTTGACGGTCGGCGCGGGGGCACGCTAGGCCCACGCCCTCCGCTGACGGCATACGCCCGAACCGGCCCCGCCGTCACCGCCGGAGATGGTTTATATATGAACGATCTCGCGTCAATCCCCGCCCCGGCCTTGGGCCGGCGCCCGACGGCCCGCCTCCCGGGCGACGGATCGGGCGTGGCGGAGGCGGCGCGCCTGATCCGGGCCGGCGCCTGCGTCGCCTTCCCCACCGAGACCGTCTACGGCCTCGGCGCCGACGCCACCGATGCGGAGGCGGTCGCCGGGATCTTCGCGGCGAAGGCGCGCCCGCGCTTCAACCCGCTGATCGCCCATCTGCCCGGCCGCGTCGCCGCCGAGGGTCAGGGCACGTTCGACGACCACGCGCTTCGGCTCGCGGAGGCGTTCTGGCCGGGACCGCTCACCCTGGTGGTGCCGGCCTCGGGCGGCACCACCGTGTGCGACCTGGCGCGTGCCGGCCTGCCGAGCGTGGCGCTGCGGGTTCCCGCCAACCCGCTCGCCCGCGATCTCCTCGCTGCAATCGGCCGCCCCGTCGCCGCCCCGTCGGCGAATCGCTCGGGCCGGGTCAGCCCGACGCGGGCCGACCACGTGCTCGCCGACCTCGACGGGCGGATCGCGGCCGTGCTCGACGGCGGCGACACCCCGGTCGGGATCGAATCGACGGTGATCGCCTGCCTCGGCGGCCCGCCGCGGCTGCTCCGGCCCGGCGGCATCACCCGCGAGGCGATCGCGGCCGTGCTCGGGACGGCGTTGGCCGCACCGGCGCAGGACGATGCGGCCCGGCCGATCGGCCCCGGCCTCCTGGCCTCGCACTACGCGCCGCGGGCTGCGTTGCGGCTCGACGCCGAGGTGGTCGAGCCCGAGGAGGCGGTGCTGCTGTTCGGTGCGTCGCGCCCGGTGGGGATCGAGCGCGCGCGCGCGGTCTCGAACCTCTCTCCGCGCGGCGACCTCACGGAGGCGGCGTCCCGCCTGTTCGCCGCCTTGCGCGACCTCGACGCGTCGGGATCCGCGACGATAGCGGTGTGCCGGATCCCCGCCGACGGCCTTGGCGAGGCGATCCTGGACCGGCTCGGACGGGCCGCCGCCCCGCGCTGAAAAAATCT
This sequence comes from Methylobacterium sp. J-059, assembly GCF_022829485.1. NCBI lineage: Bacteria > Pseudomonadati > Pseudomonadota > Alphaproteobacteria > Hyphomicrobiales > Methylobacteriaceae > Methylobacterium > Methylobacterium sp. J-059. Next base: position 24,674 of record NZ_JAKSYA010000138.1, on the reverse strand, counting down.
TTCGTCCGGCGTGGAACCGGGGGTCGCAAGGGCTGTTTCCCCATCACGAAGGCCAGTTCAGCCCCCAATGGCCTTTTTCCTTCCAGGCTCGGAGCAATCCGAGCCTTTTTTCTTGCGCTTTTCCGGCAGCGGCGGGCCGAGGCAGCGAACCGCCCGGCCCTCGACGGCGTCAGCCCGCCAGCTTGGCGGCGATCCCGGCCACGTGCCGGCCCTGGAACTTCGCCCCCTCGAGCTCGATCGCGATCGGCTGGCGCGAGCCGTCGCCGCCGGCGATGGTACTGGCGCCGTAGGGCGTGCCGCCCGACACCGTCTGCACGTCGCTCATCCCCTTGAACGAGTAGGGAAGCCCGACGATCACCATGCCGTGGTGCAGCAGCACGGTGTGGAAGCTGGTGATCGTGGTCTCCTGCCCGCCATGCTGCGAGCCGGTGGAGGTGAACACCGAGCCGACCTTGCCGACGAGGGCGCCCGTCGCCCAGAGGCCGCCGGTCTGGTCGATGAACTGCTTCATCTGCGCGGCCATGTTGCCGTAGCGGGTCGGCGTGCCGAAGATGATCGCGTCGTAGTCGGCCAGCTCCTCGGGCTTCGCGATCGGGGCCGGCTGGTCGAGCTTGTAATGCGATTGCTTGGCGACCTCCTCCGGCACCAGCTCGGGCACGCGCTTCACGTGCACCTCGGCGCCGGTCTCGCGCGCGCCCTCGGCGGCGGCGTGGGCGAGCTGCTCCACGTGGCCCCAGGACGAATAGTACAGCACCAGGATCTTCGTCATCGTCAGCTTCCGTTCGCATGGCCGGGCGGCGATGCCGGGATCGGCGGCCGCCTCGCGCTCGCCCGAAGATCGTACCCGCCGGGCTTTGCGCAAATGCCCCGATCTGCAAGAACGATCTTGCGTGAATGCAAGGTCGATGGATGGCGACGCCCTGGGACGACTTTCGGCTGGTGAAGGCCATCGCCGACCATGGCGGATTGACCGCGGCCGCCGCACGCCTCGGCATCAATCACTCGACCGCGTTTCGGCGCCTCGCGGCGATCGAGGCGTCCGTCGGCGCACGCCTGTTCGAGCGCTCGCGTGCGGGCTACGCGGCGACGCAGGCCGGGATGGCGATGGTCGAGGCGGCCGGTGCGATGGAGGAGACCGCCGCGCGTTTCGCCCGCGACGTCGCCGGGCGCGCCTCGGAACCGACCGGCCTTCTCCGCATCACCGCGCCGTCGGGCCTGGTCACCGACCTGCTGATGCCGATCCTCGCCGATTTTCGCACCCAGTGCCCGGGGATCCGCCTCGACGTGGTGGTGTCCGACGACGCGCTGAACCTCTCGCGCCGCGATGCCGACGTGGCGGTCCGCGCCAGCAACGACCCGCCGCAGAACCTGTTCGGGCGCCGCCTCTCGACCGTCGGTTGGGCCCTCTACGGCCGCGCCGACGATACGGATCGCGACCCGCGGCGTGCGGATTGGGTGGCGCCGTCGGAGCAGGTCGGCGACGGCAGGTTCCTGCGCTTTGTCGCCGAGCACGGCGACCCGGACCGCATCGTGATGCAGCTGAACACGGTCGCCGGCCTGTGCGAGGCTGTGGAGGCCGGCATCGGCATCGGCCTGCTGCCCTGCCTCAGCGCCGATCGGCGGCCAGGTTTGCGCCGGCTGCGGCCACCCGATCCCCACTTCGCCGACGGCCTGTGGATGCTGACGCACCCGGACCTGCGCCATTCGGTGCGGGTCCGGGCCTTCATGGATTTCGTCGGCGATGCGGTCGTCGCGCTGCGCCCGGTCATCGAGGGCCGTACGGCGAACGACGGAACGGCTTAGCCGGGCGGGACGAACCGACGATCAGCCGGCCTTGATCTCGGTGATCTCGACTTCCTGCCCGTTCACCTCGACGACGTCGCCGACGCTCTTGCCGGTGATCGCCTTGGCGAGCGGGGCGACGTAGGCGATCGAGCCCTTGGCCGGATCGGCCTCGTCCTCGCCGACGATGTGGAAGGTCTGGCGGGTGTCGTCCTCGCGCAGCACGGTCACCGTCGAGCCGAAATGCACGGTGTCGCCCTCGACCGTCTCGACGAGCTGGGCCGTGCCGAGCCGCGTGGTCCAGTAGCGCAGGTCGCGCGTGACGCGGGCGGTGTCGGCCTTGTCGTCGGGCGTCAGCTGGGCCTGCTCGGCCTGGAGGCGCGCGACCTCCTGCTCGATCTGCGCGAGCCCCGCCGGGGTGACGAAGTTGGTGTGGGGGGAGATCGGGCGGTCGGGGAGGTCCTCGAAGGCTTCCCCGCCCTCCTTCTCGCGAACGAATGCACTGCTCATGGGTCGAGAATGCCCCGGCTTGCGCCGCGGTTCCGTTCCGAAGCCGACTCATCGCCGGGGCGGTCGGCGTTCGGCGTCGCGCGTCAGCCGATCTCGACCACCGTCCGGCCGCGGATCTTGCCCGAGAGGATGTCGGCTCCGAGCCCGCCGACCTCGGCGAGGCCGACGCGGTTCGTCATCGCCGCAAGCTTCTGCAGGTCGAGCTCGTCGGCCAGCCGCGCCCAGGCGGCGCGCCGCTTCGCCTGCGGCGTGGTCACGCTGTTGATGCCCAGCAGCGACACGCCGCGCAGGATGAAGGGGGCGACCGAGGTCGGCAGGTCCATGCCCTGCGCCAGGCCGCAGGCGGCGACCGCTCCGTCGGCCTTGGTCTGGGCGAGCACGTTGGCGAGCGTCGTCGAGCCGACGGCGTCGACGGCCACGGCCCAGCGCTCCTTGCCGAGCGGCTTGCCGGGCTTGCTGAGCTCGTCGCGGTCGACGATCTCGGCGGCGCCGAGGGACTTGAGATACTCCGCTTCCCCGGCGCGCCCGGTCGAGGCCATCACGTGCCAGCCGGCTCGCGCCAGCAGCGCGACCGCGACCGAGCCGACGCCGCCCGAGGCGCCGGTGACCAGGGCGGGACCGTCCTTCGGGGTCAGGCCGTGGGCGTCGAGCGCCATCAGGCAGAGCATCGCGGTGTAGCCGGCGGTGCCGATCGCCATCGCCTGCTCCGGCGACAGGCCGGCGGGCAGCGGCACCAGCCAATCGCCCTTCACCCGCGCCTTCTCGGCATAGGCGCCCAGATGCGTCTCGCCGACGCCCCAGCCGGTGAGAACCACCGCGTCGCCGGGCTTGTAGTCGGGGTGGTCGGAGGCCTCGACGACGCCCGAGAAGTCGATGCCGGGGATCATCGGGAAACGGCGCACCACCGGCGACGCGCCGGTCATCGCCAGCCCGTCCTTGTAGTTCAGGCACGAATGGGTGACGCGGACGGTGACGTCGCCGTCCATCAGGTCGGCCTCGTTGAAATCGGTGAAGGACAGGCTCTGGCCGGCCTCGCCCTTCTCGATCACCCAAGCCTTGAACCGCGCCATGCTCGCCTCCCGATGCGTTCGGGGGACCTGTGGCGGGAGCGGCGCGAAATCAACCCGCCGGAGGGTCGGGCTCCGGCGGGGCGATGCGGGCGGAGGCTCTCAGTAGCCGTCGTAGAGGCTGCCCGAGGAGAAGCCGAGGCCGACGCCGATATCCGCCGAGCTCGCGCCGGCGATGCCGAGCGCGTCCGGGATCGAGCCGAACCGCGGCCCGCCGTAGCCGACGCCCTGGTAGCCGCCACCGTAGCCGCCCCCGACCGGCACCCAGCCCGAGCGGGCCGGCGCGACGAGGACGCGGCGGCTGACGCTGGCGTATTCCGGCGGGATCGTCTCGGGGATCGACTGGGCCGGCTGCACCAGCACGCGGCGGTGCTGCACCGTGAACTGCGGCGGGGTGGTGACCCAGCAGCCGATCAGCTCGCCGTAGGGCCCGCGCCGGGTCTGCCAGGTCCGGCCGCCGGGCGAGACCATCACCCGCTCCGACACGGTGTCGTAGACCGGCGGCGTGGTGCGGTAGATCGTGCGGGGCGGCCGCACCAGCACGTTCTCCTGCACGGTGTCGAACACCGGCGGGGTCGAGACGTGGCGGTAGCATTCGGAGCCGTAGCAGCCGCCGGCCGAAGCGGGCGATGCGACGAGGACGGCACCGGCGAGGGCGGCGAAGAGCAGGGTGTTTCGGGCGACCGGCGCGGTCATGACGGCTTCCTCTGATACGCGGAACGAAAGGGATGACGCGAAGGGCGCGCACATCTCGACGCTCAAGAGGCCGTCGGGTTGCTGTACAAGCAAGCGCTATCCGAAAGTAGGGTAAAATTAACCCTCGATCCGGAGTACGTAGTTACCGTCTACGTAAGTAAATCCTCGATGAATTGAATTGCAGAATTTTGGTTGTCCTCGAATCCTACGTCTGCCCGGGCTTGAGCTCGTAGAAGATGTGCCGGCCGATGACGTCCATCTTGCGCAGGCGCCGCGACCAGCCCGGCTTGACGTAGTCGGCATGGTAGTGCGTCGCGTCGCCGACCTCGGCGAGGTAGGTGCGCCCCTCGATCACCGACTGCGCGATGCGGGTGGCGGTGGCCCACGAGCCCGAATCGGTGATGCGCAGGGCCTTGCCCTCGCAGGCGAAGGAGAACTGGCAGCCCATGTAGCGGTGTCGGTTCTGGTAAACGACGCCGCAGACGTTCGACGGGTAGAGCCCGCTCTTCACGCGGTTCAGCACCACCTGGGCGACGGCGGCCTGGCCGGCCTCGGGCTCGCTGCGCGATTCGAAGTACACGGCCTCGGCAAGGCAGCGCTGCTCCTTGTCCATGGCGTCCGGCCCGATCAGGTCGGCGTAGCGATGGCGGGCGTCCTCGGGGACCGATTGCGCCACCGGCGGCTCCGTCCGGTCGGTGCGGATGGTGAGGCCCGGCAGCATCAGGCTGGCCGAGGCGACCTCGACCGGCGTCGCGTCGGCCGGCGCCGGCGTCGTCGACGACAGGGCGACCGCGCGCGGCACCGGCGGCGTCGAGCCGTCGTCGCGGCGTTCCTCCGCGGCTTCGGCGATCGCGTCGTCGTCGCCGGGCGTGCCCGTGTCGGCGCGCCCGAGCCCGAGATCGGGGACGGGGACGAAGCCGGCGTCCGGCTCGAGGTCCGGGTTCCAGGTGGCGGTCCCCGGCGTCAGCAGGCCGGTGACGTTGCCGGTGAGGTTGGCGAAGAGCAGCGACGTGCCGGCTTCGCGCAACGATGCCGCGGTGCGCTCGAAGCTCGGGCCCGGCGCGCGCGCCGGATCGCCCTTGCCGCCGCGCTGCACGATCGGGAACACCCGCGCCTCGGCCTTGAGATCGGCCTGCAGCGGCGCGTCGCCGACCCGGCGCCGGGCGCGGACGGCGTCCGCCCGCTCGATGGTGAGGAGGGCGCCGGCGCCGTCGCGGCGCAGGCTCGCGCCGATCAGCACGGTGCCGGCCGGCAGGGCCGGGACCAGGCGTGCGTCGCTCTCGGTCAGCCGGCTCGACCCGAAGCTGGTCTCGGTGCCGGCGCTCGCCGTGAAGGAGACCAGCAGCCCGAGGCCGGCCATCCAGGGCGTGAAGGCGGTGCCGAGCCCGATGAGGCCCCGTCCGCGTCGTCCTCGTCTCGTGCCCACGCCGAACCGACCCGTACTGGAAAAGCCACGCCCGACGATCCTCCCGGCTGGTTCCGGTACGAGGATGGCGGTCGCGGATTTATCGCGCGGTATGGTTGCGGAGGGGTTAAAGGCGCCCGATCGACGGTTGCCCTCAGGCGGCGCGGACGACGGCGATGTCGAAGGTCGGGCCGTGCGGGCCCATGCGCTCGCGCATGGTGATGCGGTCGTCGGGCGTCAGGGTCCCGAGCGGCACGTCCCGGTCCGGCAGCACCACCGTCGTCGCCTTGTTGAGGTGGACCAGCACGTGGCGCTTCATCGGCAGCGAGGCCGCGGCCCAGGCCTTCAGCTGCCCGTAATACGGCTCGCGCGTCCACGCCTTCGGCTGGCCGGGGTCGACCTGCACGTTCATGTTGCGGTTCACCGGATCGAGGCTAAGCACCATCTTGGCGCGGTCGGGCTTCCACTCGGGGCCGAGCCAGCTCTCCGTCATCCACAGGCAGTGGAAGGCGCGGCAATGGTCGGGCCGGTCGGCGTGGATCGCGCAGCCGCGCCCTGCCCGGGTGTGGCGGCACCATTGCCCGGCGACGCTCTCGACCGCGGGCACGTCGTAGACCTTGCAGCACAGCGTGCAGGCGCCGCAGGCGCGGCCGGGGGCCGGCATCGCGACGATGGTGGCGGGATCGAGCATCGCGTCGAGGCTTCGCGGTTACGAAAGGGGCCCGGCCGAGGCCGCGCGGTTCTGCCGGGGTACCTGAGCCCGCATCGGGTCGGTAGTGTGGCGGGCCTACGCGCCACAGCACCGGATCGCCCGCATGCTCTCGAACCTCGCCGTCCGCGACGTCGAAACCCTGATCCACCCCTACACCAATCTCGATGCGCACCGGGGCGTCGGGCCGCTGGTGCTCGAGCGCGGCGAGGGCGTCCACGTCTACGACACGGAAGGCCGCCCCTACATCGAGGGCATGGCGGGGCTGTGGTGCACGGCGCTCGGCTACTCCAACGGCGAGCTCGTCGAGGCCGCCCGCGCGCAGATGGGCAAGCTCCCGTTCACCCACCTGTTCTCCGGCCGCAGCCACGATCCGGCGATCGAGCTGGCCGAGGTGCTGAAGGAGCTGATGCCGGTCCCGACCTCGAAGATCTTCTTCACCTCGTCGGGATCGGAGGCGAACGACACGCAGGTCAAGCTGGCCTGGTACCTGAACAATGCGCTGGGCCGGCCGAAGAAGAAGAAGATCATCGGGCGCCAGCGCGGCTATCACGGCGTCACCATCGCCACCGCCTCGATGACCGGGCTGCCGGCCAACCACACCGACTGGGACCTGCCGCTGCCGGGCTTCCTCCATGTCGGCTGCCCGCACGTCTACCGGTTTGCCGAGCCCGGCGAGACGGAGGCGGCGTTCTCGCAGCGGCTGGCCGACGAGCTCGAGGCCACGATCCTGCGCGAGGGGCCGGAGACGGTGGCCGCCTTCGTCGCCGAGCCGGTGATGGGCGCCGGCGGCGCCATCGTCCCGCCGGAGGGCTACTTCGCGGCGATCCAGGCGGTGCTCGCCCGCTACGACGTGCGCTTCATCGCCGACGAGGTGATCTGCGGCTTCGGCCGCCTCGGCACCTGGTTCGGCAGCGAGGCGCTGGGGATGCGGCCGGACACACTCTCCTTCGCCAAGGCCCTGACCTCGGGCTACGTGCCGCTCGGCGGCGTCTCGATCGACGAGCCGCTCTACGAGGCGATGCGCGAGCAGAGCCGGAAGATCGGCACCTTCGGGCACGGCACCACCTATTCCGGCCACCCGGTCGCCTGCGCCGTCGCCCTGAAGACCATCGAGATCTACAAGCGCGAGCGCATCGTCGAGGGCGTGGCGGCGAAGGCGCCGCACTTCCAGGCGCGGCTGTCCGCGTTGGCCGAGCACCCGATCGTCGGCGAGGCGCGCGGCCTCGGCCTGATCGGCGGGCTCGAGATCGTCGCCGACAAGGCCTCGCGCCGGCAGTACGAGCCGAAGGCCGGGGTGGCCGCCCGCTGCGTCGCCTTCGCGCAAGCGGAAGGGCTGATCGTGCGCTTCCTGATGGGCGACCGCATCGCCGTCTGCCCGCCGCTGATCATCACCGCGGACGAGATCGACGCCCTGTTCGACCGCCTGACACGGGCGCTCGACCGGACCGCGGCGTGGATCCGCGCCGAAGGGCTGGAGGCGATGCCATCCCTCTAGCACCGTACTGCGCCCCCTGGAATGCTGCGACGCGGCAGCGCTTTCTTAAGCCTGCGTTCATCCCGGCTGCACCCTTATCGTTCATCCGCCGGCTCAGGACCCGGGGGATGATCTCGAATCGCCCGCCACCGCCCTGGAGCGGCGTGGGGGCACGAAGCGACGGCGCGACCGTCACGCGAACGACCACAGGACGCAAACCCATGTACGCCCCCGATGCGATGCAAGGTTCGGAGATGCAGGCCCAGGCTCACGAGCCCGAGCGCCGGCAGATGGACCAGGCCGAGGCCCGCTACGGCTTCCGTCCCCTCGCGCTTCCGGCGCTCGCCGCCGCCGCCCACTCGGTGAAGCCGGCCGGCAAGGTCGCCCCGCGGACCAACCGCAAGGGCGTGCTCGGCATCGTGCACGAGGATGCGCCGATCGACTGACCGATCGCGCGAACCGCCCCGTTCCCGACGGTTCGGTTCAGACTTTCTCGACGGGTTCGCGTCATCGTCGCCCGCTCCCAGCCCGCGCCGCGCTTTCGCCGGAGTGCCGCGCTAGGAGCGCCCGACAGACGCGAACCCGAGGCTTCCATGCTGATCCTGCCGAGCCGCAGGCAGGTCCTGACCGGAATCGGCGGCACCTTCGCTGCGGCGGGGCTTTCGACCGGCGCCTACGCCTTCGGCGTCGAGCCGCTGCATCGCCTCGTGGTGACCCGCTACGCCCCGCGCCTGCTGGGTTGGACGCCGGGGCTCGCCCTCAAGGTCGCGGTGCTCGCCGACTTCCACGTCTGCGAGCCGTTCATGCCGCTCGACCGCGTCGCCGAGATCGTCGACGCGACGAACGCGCTGTCGCCCGACCTGATCCTCATGCTCGGCGACTATCCGGCCGCCGGCCGCATCGCCTGGAAACGCGTGCCGCTGCCCGAGTTCGCGCGGCTCGTTGCGGGCCTGCGCGCGCCGCTCGGCACCTACTCGATCCTCGGCAACCACGATTGGTGGGACGACGCGGCCGCTCAGGCGGCCCGCGGCGGCGTGCCGGAAGCACGCCGCGTGCTTCAGGCGGTCGGCATCCCGGTGATGGAGAACGACGCGCTGCGCCTTTCCAAGGACGGGCACCCGTTCTGGATCGCGGGGCTGGGCGACCAGCAGCCGTTCCTGGTCTTCGACGACGACAGCGGTCGCGACGACCTGCCCGCGACGATGGCCAAGGTGACCGACGCGGCGCCGGTGATCCTGATGATCCACGAGCCGGACGCCTTCGTCGACGTGCCGGAGCGGGTGTCGCTGACGCTTGCTGGGCACACCCATGGCGGCCAGATCCGCCTGCTCGGCCGTTCGCCGGCGATCCGCCCGATCCACGGGCACGACTATTCCTACGGCCACGTCGTCACCGACGGGCGCCACATGATCGTCTCGGGCGGGTTCGGCGTCAGCCGCATCCCGGTCCGCCTCGGCGTGCCGCCCGAGATCGTTCTGCTCGAGCTCGGGTCGAGCCCGGCGCCCACCGCCTGAGCGGCGAGACGCCTCACGCGCCGGCGCTGGCCGTTTCGCGCACGCACGCTACGTTCTCGGCATGCGCGCGCTCCTCGTCGGCCTCATCCTCGCCCTGCCCGTCCCGGCGCTCGCCGACGAATGCGGCGACCTGATCGACAAGGTCGCCAAGGCGACGACGGCGAGTCCCGGCAACCGCAGCGCCGACTTCGCCAACTTCACGGCCGGCGACGGCACCACCCTGACGCTGTCCTGCGGCGGCCCGCAGCTCTCGTCGGTCGGCGCGCAGTTCCGCGGCGACGCCCCGCCCGACGGCTACTACGCCCTGTTCGGCAAGGCCGGCCACGCCGTCACCGGCATCGCGGCCGACGTGATCGAGGCGGCGGCCCACAAGGCCCGCGAGGCGGCGAGCCGCCTGCGCCACAGCAACGTCGACGCCGGCGGCGCCCGCATTACCTGCTCCGTCTCGGGCACCGACAAGGGCCCCCTGACGATGTGCGCCGTGATCGAGCACAGCGACCGGAGCTGAGCGCGGAGGGCCGCCTCAATCGGCCGCCTGCTCCAACGTGCGGGCGACCCACTTGTTGAGGCTGATTCCGGCCCGGCGCACCGACGAGACCAGCGCGCGATGCAGGCCCGGCTCGACCCGCACCACGAACTGCCCGGAAAAGGCCTTCTCCGGCTCTTCCCCGCGCTCGGCGCAGAAGGCAAGGTAATCCTCGACGCTGTCGGCGAGCGCCTGCTTCAGCTCGTCGACGGACCGGCCCTGGAACGTGATCACGTCGCGGAGATCCAAGACCTCGCCGTGAAAGATATCGGCTTCCGCATCGTATTCGACGGAGGCTTCGTAGTTCCGATACTGCATCGTCGTCATGGCGTGACTCCAGCCTCGATCAGGAAGCGTCGCACCGACTTGACCGCGCCCTTGTCCGTCTCCTTCTGCGGATGAGGCCGGTGAAACACCGCCCGCACCCCGTGCAGGGCCACCCGGATCCGCGACCCGCGGCCTTCCGTGATCTCCGCGCCGCAGGCGCTCATCAGGGACTCGATGTCGGACCAGACGACACCCGAGCGCACGGGGTCGGCGAAGATCGCCGCCAGCGTCGTCCGATGCCGTCCGCCGAGCTTCGTATGATATCAGCAGCCAGTATCACAAGACGTGCCCTCGCGGTGCGGTCGACGACCCGCACCTCGTTGCCTCCCGCCCTCAGAGCGGGATGTTGTCGTGCTTCTTCCAGGGCTGCTCCATCTCCTTGGTGCGCAGCATGCCCAGCGCCCGCGCGATGCGCTTGCGGGTGGAATGCGGCATGATCACCTCGTCGATGTAGCCGCGCTCGGCCGCCACGAACGGCGACAGGAAGCGGTCCTCGTACTCGCCGGTGCGCGCGGCGATCTTGTCGGTGTCGCCGAGCTCGCTGCGGAAGATGATCTCGACGGCGCCCTTGGCGCCCATCACCGCGATCTGCGCGGTCGGCCAGGCGTAGTTCAGGTCGGCGCCGACGTGCTTGGAGGCCATCACGTCGTAGGCGCCGCCGAAGGCCTTTCGCGTGATGATCGTCACCAGCGGCACCGTCGCCTGGGAGTAGGCGAACAGCAGCTTGGCGCCGTGCTTGATCAGGCCGCCGTATTCCTGCGCGGTGCCCGGCAGGAAGCCCGGAACGTCGACGAAGGTCACGATCGGGATCGAGAAGGCGTCGCAGAAGCGCACGAAGCGGGCGGCCTTGCGCGAGGCGTCCGAGTCGAGGACGCCCGCCAGCACCATCGGCTGGTTGGCCACGAACCCGACCGTGCGGCCCTCGATCCGGCCGAAGCCGGTCATGATGTTGCGGGCGTAGGCCGCCTGGATCTCGAAGAAGTCGCCCTCGTCGACGACCCGGCGGATCAGCTCGCCCATGTCGTAGGGCTTGTTCGGGTTGTCCGGGATCAGCGTGTCGAGCGACTTGTCGAGCCGCAGCGGGTCGTCGAAGCTCTCGATCTCCGGCACGCCGTCGATGTTGTTGGCCGGGAGGAAGTCGAGCAGCCGGCGGATCTGCAGGATCGCCTCGACGTCGTTCTCGAACGCGCCGTCGGCGATCGACGACTTCGTGGTGTGGACCTTGGCCCCGCCGAGCTCTTCCGCGGTGACGACCTCGTTGGTGACGGTCTTCACCACGTCGGGACCCGTGACGAACATGTAGCTCGTGTCGCGGACCATGAAGATGAAGTCGGTCATCGCCGGCGAGTAGACGTCGCCGCCCGCGCACGGCCCCATGATCACCGAGATCTGCGGGATGACGCCGGACGCCGCGACGTTGCGCCGGAACACCTCGCCGTAGCCGCCGAGCGCCGCCACGCCCTCCTGGATGCGCGCGCCGCCGGCATCGAAGATGCCGATGATCGGGGCGCGCATCTTCAGGGCCATGTCCTGGACCTTGATGATCTTCTGCGCGTGCGTCTCGGAGAGCGAGCCGCCGAACACGGTGAAGTCCTTCGAGAACAGGAACACGGTCCGGCCGTTGACCGTGCCCCAGCCGGTGACGACGCCGTCGCCGGGGATCTTCTGCTTCTCCATCCCGAAATCGGTCGAGCGGTGCTGCACGAACATGTCGAACTCCTCGAACGACCCGTGGTCGAGCAGGAGCTCGATGCGCTCGCGCGCCGTGAGCTTGCCGCGCTTGTGCTGGGCGTCGACCCGCTTCTCGCCGCCGCCGAGGCGGGCGAGCGACCGGCGCTCCTCGAGCTTTTCCAGAATGTCCTTCATGGGTCGAGCGGTCCTGCCTCGGGCGTCGGAAGAGTCTTGTCTTGCCTAAGCTGGCCGAGGAGGCCGGCCCGCTCAAGCTTCGAAGCGCCTTAGCACGCGGTTCCGCGCCGGGGAATTGAACCTGATTTGGCGAGGCGACAAGGCGAATTTTCCGGTGCGCGACCGCTCCGGCAAAGCCTGGCCCGCCACCTCGCCGGGCGCGCCAGCGCGACCACTTCGCTCAGCGCGCGAGGGCCGCCACCTCGGCCGCGGCCAGGAACTCGACCTTGCGCCCGGCGAGCCGGGTCGCGGCATCCTCGTCGGCGCCCCAGACGGCAGACTGGTAGGTCTCGTCGACATGGGCCGCGTCCCAACCCTCCTCCGCGGTGAGGCGGCCGGCGAGCACCGCCAGCGCGATCAGCAGAGAGCCGGTCAAGGTCGTCAGGGTGTGGAAGGCGGCGAGCCGGAACGGGTCGTCGATCGCCGACACCGCCCGGCGTAGGGCCGCGACCGAATCGTCCGGCTGCGCGACGTGCATCACGCCCTCGCTCAGGATCAGCCGGGCGCCCAGCGCCTCGCGCGCCCACGCGACGATCGGGTCCCAGGCTTCGGCTTGCGCCGCGACCAGGCGCTCGGGCGAGCCGGCGCGATAGGCGACGAGGTCGGTGCCGGCGTAGGGCCACAGATCCTCGGCCACCGCCGCCATGCGCGGGGCGACGCCGTCGATCGCGGTGTTGATCAGCCGGGTGAACGGCATCCTGGCCGGGTCGATGGTCTCGCCCTGCGCCGCCCACTCGGCGGCGAGGCGCTCGGCCAGCGCCCGCGTCGGCGCCGCCAGCGGGTTGCGCGCCGGCGTGTTGGCCGGGCGTCCGTCCAGCGTCAGGCGGAAGCCGCCCGCGCCCTCCGCGAACCCGGTCTCCTTGTAGAAGCGCTTCGGCAGCACCGGCTTGCCGTGGTCGCGCACCGCCCGCATCGGGTCGGGGCGCGGGGTGTCGGAGGGCTGGCCCAGCCAGTCTTGCGTGACGTCGTCGCTCATGGTTCGGAGATAGGCGATCGGGTGCGGTTTCGCGAGCCCGATCAGCCGCCGGACCCGTCCCGGAACAGGTCGCCGAGGGCCGAGGCCGTGTCCACGACGGTCACGGCGCCGGCGCCGAACAGGGCGCCGGCGGGATGATAGCCCCAGGCGACGCCGATGGCCGCAGCGCCCGCCGCCACCGCCATCGCCATGTCGTAGCTGGTGTCCCCGACCATCACGGTCGCCGACGGGCCGACGCCCGCCTCCGCCATCGCCTGGAGCAGCATCGCAGGATCGGGCTTCGAGGGCGCGTCGTCGGCGGTCTGGGTGGTGGCGAACCACCCTTCCCAGCCGTTGAAGGCGACGAGGTGGTCGACGCCGCGCCGCGACTTGCCGGTGGCGATGCCGAGCCGCACGTCGTCGCGGGCGTGCAGCCGCGCGATCAGCTCGCCCATGCCGGGAAACAGCGGCTCCTCGTAATCCGGGTCGAGCCGGAGGGCGTTGAACGCACGCTTGTAGCTCTCGGACAGCTCGGCGACCGGGCCGTCGTCCCCGACGAGGCGCCGGAACGCCTGGGGCAGCGAGAGGCCGACCACGGAAAGCGATTCGGCGCGGCTCGGCGCCGGAAGCCCATTCTCGGCGAACGCCGTGCCCTGCGCGGCGACGATCAGGTGTTGGCTGTCGACCAGGGTGCCGTCGACGTCGAAGACGACGAGCTTCACGTGCCGGGACGGCAGGGCCGCCTCACGGTCTGCGCTCCGCGGGAGCCGGCGCCGATGGCGTCGGCGGGGCCGACGCGGGCGCCGTCGCGGGAGTCGGTGCGGCCGTCGGGGCCGCCTGCTGCTGCGCCGCCGACGGGGTGCGCGGCCGCTCGTAGCCGAGCTTGCACCGGATCAGGAATCGGCGCCGCCTGCCGCCGTGGAGCGCGCGGGCATGCGAGGCGCGGTTGCACGCGGCGTACGAACGCCGCCGCTTGTCGCCGCTTCGGGCGCTGGGCGGCCCCGCGCGGCCCAGCGACGGCTGCGCCTGCGCGCTCGGGGGCGCCGCGGGCGCGGCCGTCGCCAGCGTCTCGGGGCCGAGCAGGCCGAGGGCGGCGAGGCAGGCCAGCGTCGTGAGCTTCATGTCGATCAGGTCTCACCACGAGGGTCGATGTCGGCCGGGTGCCCAGGGCGGATGGCCGCCGGCCCGGTGCCCTTCGAGGATATGAGCCTCGCGGGGCGGTTGCCAACCCTCGCGGCCCGCGCGGTGCACGACGGCCGGTCGCCGCCGCGATCACGAACGCTTGGCCTCACGCCTCCGGCGCGTCGACGATCGGGTCGTAGCGCGCGGCATCGAAACCGAGCAGGTTCCAGCTCTGGGCCATGTGCGGCGGCAGCGGCGCGCTCACGTCGATCGGCTTGCCGGTGCGCGGATGCGGGATCACGATCCGGCGGGCGAGCAGGTGGAGCCGGTTCTGGATGCCGCCGGGCAGCGCCCAGTTCTCGACCGAGAAGTATTTCGGGTCGCCGACGATCGGATGCCCGATATGGGCGGCATGCGCCCGCAATTGGTGCGTCCGCCCTGTCACCGGCTTGAACGACAGCCACGACACCTTCTGCGCCGCCTGGTCGACGGTGGCGTAGTAGGTCAGCGCGTGGGTGGCGCCCTCCTCGCCGTGCTGGGCGATCCGCATGCGGGCGTCGGCATCGGTCGGCTCCTCCTTGACGAGGTAGGTCGAGACCCGGCCCTGCGGCGTGCGCGGCACGCCGGCGGTGAGCGCCCAGTAGATCTTCCGGGCCGCCCGCGAGCGGAAGCTCTTGGCGAGCGTCGCCGCCGCGACCCGGGTCTTGGCGACGATCAGGCAGCCGGCGGTGTCCTTGTCGAGGCGGTGGACGAGGCGCGGCTTCTGCCCGTCTGGGCCGGCCAGCGCCTCGAGCAGCCCGTCCACGTGCCGGACGGTGCCCGAGCCGCCCTGGACCGCCAGGCCGAACGGCTTGTTCAGCACCATCATGTCCGCGTCCTCGTAGAGGATCAGCGAGCGGATGAACTCGGCGTCGTTCTGGTCCCGCACCGGGTTGCGCGGCCGGTCGGCGGGCTGGTCGAGCTTGAGCGGCGGCACCCGCACCGCCATGCCCGGCTCGAGCCGGTCGTTGGGCTTGGCGCGCTTGCCGTCGACCCGCAGCTCGCCCTTGCGGACGATGCTCTGGACACGGGCGAAGGGCAGCTGCGGGAACCGCGCGGTGAGGAAGCGGTCGATCCGCATCCCGGCCTCGTCGGTCTCGACGGTCAGCGTCTGCACGCCGGACGCCAGCGTCGCCGAGGCCGCCGCGCGCTGCTGGCGCCGGGTCGGTCCCTCGGCGAGGGGCGCCGGCATCTCGGCGGCCGGCCGCGGACGGGTCGCCCGCGCGATCGCCGGCTTGGTACGGGACGGCTCGGCGCGGGTCTGCTCCGTCGAGGCGTGCTCCTCCGGCGCCGGGCGCCGCGGCGCGCGGGCGGGCCGGGGGGCCGGCTCGGCCCCCTCGACCTCGCCCCAGGGCGACCGTCCGGTCGCGTCGTCGCCGCGAAGCTGCGCGGCGCGCTGGGCCGCGTCCAGCGCCGAGCTGCGCGGACCGGTGCCGGCGCGCTCGGGCCGGCCGAATCGCGGCTTCCCGGGACCGCCGGCGCGGGGGCCGCGGCTCGCGCTCTTGCCGAAGGCGGCCTTTCCGGCCGCGGCTTTGCCGGCCGCGGACTTCGCGGCGGGCGGACGGCCGGAGCCCTTGCCGACGGTCTTGCCTGCGCCCTTGTCCGGGCCCCGGCCGGAGCCTTTCCCGGCCGAGCCGCCGCCGCGTGGTGGATTGCCTGTCATGCGAAGGCGTTAGCACCCGCCCGCGGCGGCGACAATTCGCCCTCGCCGCACGGCAGGCCGGCGTCGCGGCTCAGGCCGCCCGGCGGATCGCCTCGATGGTGAGACCGATGCCGACCGAGCCGAAGGTGTCGCCCTCGACGACGCGGGCGCCGGGCAGGCAGGACGTCAGCCCTTGGCGGACATGCGGCAGGCCGGTGGAGCCGCCGGTGAGGAACAGCGAATCGATCCGGTCCGCGCGCAAGCCCGCCTGGGCGAGGCAGCGCCCGACCCGCTCGGAGATCCGCACCGCCAGCGGTTCGGTGTGGGACACGAGGGCCGTCCGGTCGACCGAGGCCGCCAGGCCCGGCTCGACCCAATCGAGATCGACCTCGGAGGCGCCGTCGTTCGAGGCGGCGATCTTGGCGCCCTCGACGGCGATGGCGAGCGAATGCCCGCGCTCCAGCTCGACCACCGT
Organism: Methylobacterium sp. J-059; assembly: GCF_022829485.1. Classification (NCBI taxonomy): domain Bacteria; kingdom Pseudomonadati; phylum Pseudomonadota; class Alphaproteobacteria; order Hyphomicrobiales; family Methylobacteriaceae; genus Methylobacterium; species Methylobacterium sp. J-059. Next base: position 8,523 of record NZ_JAKSYA010000138.1, on the reverse strand, counting down.
GCGCAGGCGCTCGACGAGGTCCGGACGCGCGCCGTCGCGGATGATCTCGGCGATCTCGCGCAGGGTCTTGGCGTTGTAGAGCCGGTTGATGCTCGACCACGTGGCGAGGTCGTGGAAATAGGCGTTCGGCACCGAGAGCTCGGGGCGCTTCATCGGGCTGCCGAGGCCGAGCAGCGGCATCACCGTGCCGAGGCTGAGGAAGCGGTCGAAGTCGGTGCCGCCGATGCGGACGCCGTCGTTGGCGAGGATGTCGTCGGCCCGCTCCGCCTTGGCATGCCGCTCGGGCGACAGCCGCACGATCGAGAAGTCCGAGGTGCCGCCGCCGATGTCGGCGATCAGCGCGATCTCCTCGCTGCGGACGCTCTGCTCGTGGTCGAGCGCCGCGGCGATCGGCTCGTACTGGAACGAGACGTGGCGGAAGCCGATGCTCTCGGCGATCTCGCGGAGGGTGTCCTCGGCCCGGCGGTCGCCCTCGGCGTCGCCGTCGACGAAGTGGACCGGGCGCCCGTGCACCACCGTGTCGAAGGTCTCGCCGGCCGCGGTCTCGGCCCGCGCCTTCACCGCGGCGAGGTAGCGCCCGATCACGTCGCGGAAGCGCACGCGCTCGCGCCCGACCGGGGTCGTCTCCTCGATCAGGCCGGAGCCCAGCACCGACTTGAGGCTGCGCATCATCCGGCCCGGCGTGCCCTCGACATAGGCCTCTGTCGCCGCCCGGCCGATCACCGCCTCGCGGTTCGGCTCGAAGAAGATCGCGCTCGGGATGGTGACGTGGCGACCCTCCAGCGGGACAAGGCGCGGACCCGGCGCGGTGCGGTGTCCGAGGGTCGTGTTCGACGTGCCGAAATCGAGGCCGCAGGCCGCCATCGGGTCTTTGTCTTTCGCGAAGGGTCGGGGGGCGGGTGCCCTACAGGCTGACGGGCGCCCGGTCCAGCGTTCACAGCCAGCGCGGCGCGAGGAAGATCGCGAGCGCGGCCAGCAGCCATGCACAAAGCCCGCCGAGGAGGGCGAGGCGATGGTCGCAGAACCCGCCGAGCCACCACGCCACGGCGAGGAAGACGAGGTAGGCGGGAATCGTGCGGACGCCCGCGAGGCAGGTCTCGCGGAAGGCGCCGGCCTCGCCCTTCGCCCCGACCGCGAGCAGCGCGATGATCGCGAGGGTCGGCGCCAGCGGCAGGATGCCGGGCAGGACGTTGCCGCGGCGCGAGGCCAGCACGATCGCCATCGTCACGAGGCCGCCGGCCACGCCTTTCAGGAGGACGTCCATGCCGGCGCTCATCCCTCCTCGCGCCGCGCTTTCCGAAGCTGCTCCCAGTGGGCGAGCCGGTCGCGGTAGCGGCTCTCCATGCCGCGGTCGGTCGGCGCGTAGAGGTGCTGGCGGCCGAGCCGTTCCGGCCAGTAATCCTGCCCCGAGAACGCCTCCGGCTCGTCGTGGTCGTAGCGGTAGCCCTCGCCGTAGCCGAGCCGTTTCATCAGCTTGGTCGAGCCGTTGAGGATGGTGCGCGGCGGCGGCAGCGAGCCGTGCTCCTTGGCGATGCGGGTCGCGGCCTTGTAAGCCTCGTAGGCGGCGTTCGATTTCGGGGCGCAGGCGAGGTAGATCACGGCCTGTGCCAGGGCGAGCTCGCCCTCGGGGCTGCCGAGGAAGTCGAACGCGTCCTTGGCGGCGGTGGTGATCACCAGCGCCTGCGGGTCGGCGAGCCCGATATCCTCCACCGCCATCCGCACCAGCCGGCGGGCGATGAACAGGCGGTCCTCGCCGCCGTCGAGCATGCGGCAGAGATAGTACAGGGCCGCGTCCGGGTCCGAGCCGCGCACCGTCTTGTGCAGCGCGCTGATCAGATTGTAGTGGCCCTCCTGCGCCTTGTCGTAGATCGGCGCGCGGCGCTGGACGAGCGTCTGCAGCACCTCCGCGTCGAGGATCTCGTCGGGCTTGGCGGAGCGCCAGACCTCCTCGCACAGGGTCAGCGCCGCGCGCCCGTCGCCGTCGGCCATGCGCACGAGCACGCCGCGCGCCTCCTCGGTGAGCGGCAGCGCCTGGCCCGTCAGGTCTTCCGCCCGCGCGATCAGCTTGGCGATGGCGCCATCGTCGAGCGCGCGGAACAGCAGGACGCGGGCGCGCGACAGCAGCGCTGCGTTGAGTTCGAAGGACGGGTTCTCGGTGGTCGCCCCGACGAGCGTCACCGTCCCGTCCTCCATCACCGGCAGGAAGGCGTCGAGCTGCGCCCGGTTGAAGCGGTGGATCTCGTCGACGAAGAGCAGCGTCCCCTGCCCCGTCGCCCGGCGCTTGCGCGCGGCCTCGAACACCTTGCGCAGGTCGGGCACGCCGGAGAAGATCGCCGAGATCTGCTCGAAATGCAGGTCGGTCTCGTGCGCGAGCAGGCGCGCCACCGTCGTCTTGCCGGTGCCGGGCGGTCCCCAGAACACCAGCGAGCCGAAGGTCCGCCCACGCAGCAACCGCGTCAGCGCGCCGTCCGGGCCGGTGAGGTGATCCTGGCCGACGACCTCAGCGAGCGTGCCGGGCCGGAGCCGGTCGGCGAGCGGGCGGGGCGCCGACGCATCGAGGCCGGCGGTTGCGAACAGGTCGGGCATGCCGGCATCAACACCCTGCGCCCCTCCCTCGGCAAGGGCCGCCGAACGTCGGGTCGGCCTGATTCGAGCGGCCGGGATCGGCGCCGACGCGGGCGCGTGTGCCCGACGAAGGGCGAAAGGCTCCATTTACCCCCGCGACCGAAGTCTTCGTCCGGCGTCCGCCAAACGAGCCGCGCCGCCTGCCGCCGCCAGGACGCGTGAGACTCCCTTAAGCTCGCCCGTGCTCAGGGTGAGACCGATCGGGGGGACGGTTCATGATCGGAAAACGCGGCAGCTGGGGCGAAGGAGAGCTTTACGAGGTTCTCTGCTTGCTAATGATCGGTGCGTGTTTATGGGTCATCGGAATTCAATTTGAGGTTTTCTCCTGGCTCAATGCTTTCGTCCAGGCGCACCAGCTCTCCAACGAGTTCATGCTCGTGGCGCTGATGGGGATGGCGGTGTTCGTCGCCAGCCTGCGGAAGTCCCTGCTGCTGCGGGTGGCGATGCGCGAGCGCGACATCACCGCCGCCGAGGCCGAGGCGGTGGCACGCCACGACGTCCTGACCGGGCTCGCCAACCGCCGCCTGTTCCTGGAGACGCTGGAGCGCCGCAGGGCGGCCGCGACCCTGGTCCCGACCCAGGCGGTCCTCCTGGTCGACCTCGACCGCTTCAAGCCGGTCAACGACATCTACGGGCACGCGGCCGGCAACGCCGTGCTGTGCGCCGTCGCCGAGCGCCTGTCCGCCTTGACGCCCGACGCCGGCCTCGCGGCCCGGCTCGGCGGCGACGAGTTCGCCCTGCTCGTGCCGCTCGACGGCGGGAGTGACGGCCTGACCCGGCTCGCGCAAGGGTTGATCGCGGCGATCGCGGCGCCGATCCAGTGGCAGGGCAACGAGCTGAAGGTCGGCGCGACCATCGGCATCGCCCTGATCTCGGCCGACCAGGCGGATGCCGACGTGGTTCTGCATGCCGCCGACCTCGCGATGTACCAGGGCAAGAAGGACGGCCGCGGCGTGTTCCGCGTGTTCAAGAGCGCAATGGACATCGAGCTCAAGGCGCGGGCCCAGCTCGAGAGCGAGCTTCGCGAGGCGATCGCGAGCGGCGCGATCGAGCCGTACTACCAGCCGGTGGTGACGCTGCCGGGGAAGACGCTGGTCGGCGTCGAGGTGCTGGCCCGCTGGCGGCACCCGGTCCGCGGGCTGCTCGCGCCGGCCTGCTTCATCGGGATCGCGGAGGAGACCGGCCTCATCGCCGAGCTCAGCATGAAGCTCCTGCGCCAGGCCTGCCTCGACGCCCGGGACTGGCCGCCCCATTTCCAGCTCGCGGTCAACATCGCGCCGCAGCAGTTCCAGGACCGCTGGCTGTGCGAGCGCATCCTCGCGATCCTGACCGAGACCGGCTTCTCCCCGAGCCGCCTCGAGGTCGAGATCACCGAGACGGCCCTGGTGCAGGACCTGGAGGCGGCCCGCACGACCCTGACCTCGCTGCAGAACCTCGGCGTGCGCATCGCCCTCGACGACTTCGGGAGCGGCTATTCCAGCCTGTACCACCTGCGCGAGCTCAAGTTCGACAAGCTGAAGATCGACCGCACCTACGTCGACACCATCACCATGAGCGCCGAGCGGGCCAAGCTCGTCGACGCGATCATCAAGCTCGGCGCCAGCCTCGGGCTGGTCACCACCGCCGAGGGGATCGAGACCGATGCCAGCGTCGACTGGCTTTCCGACCAGGGCTGCGACTACGGCCAGGGCTACCTGTTCGGCGCCCCGATGCCGAAGGACGCGATCACCGCGCTGATCGGCAAGCCGCTCGAGGAGATCCAGGCCACCGCCATCGCGTTCCAGGCGGCCTGAGGCCGGGATCGCGTCCGGGCCGGTCTGGCCTCAGCCGCCGAACATCGAGGTCAGCACCTCGCCGTTGCGGTTGATCGCGATCTCCCAGGCGCTCTGCACGGTGCGGGTGGCGCGCTCGACGTCCTTCGTCGTCGAGACCGGCTGCCCGTTGATCGAGACCAGCATGTCGCCCTTCTGCAGGCCGGCGCGCGCCGCGATCGAATTCTCGTCGACCGCCTGCACCGCGACCCCGTCGACGGGGAAGTCCGTCAGCATCTCCTCGGCGACGGCCGGCGAGGTGTTGATCAGCGTGGCGCCGAAGAACGGCGAGCGCGTGCGGACCTTCAGCACGTCGCGCGGCCGCGTCTCGGGCGCCGGCGTCAGCTTGACCGGGAGCGTGCTGCGGCTGGTGCCGCGCAGGATGCCGAACTTGGTCTGGCCGGCGATGCCCTTGAGCGCGAAGCGGTAGCCGAAGGCTTCCGGGTCGTCGACGCTCAAGCCGTCGACCGTCAGGATCAGGTCGCCGCGCTTCAGCCCCGCCTCGTCCGCCGGGCTCTTGGCCTGCAGGCTCGCCACCAGCACGCCGGTCGGATGGTCGAGGCCCATGCTCTCGGCGATGTCCGGCGTCACGCTCTGCACCCGCGCGCCGAGCCAGGGCCGCCGCACGGTGGTGGCGCCGTTTTTGGCGGTCTCGACCACCGCCTTGACCATGCTGGCGGGGATCGCGAAGCCGATGCCGTGGCTGCCGCCCGACTGCGAGTAGATCGCGGTGTTGATCCCCATCAATTGCCCGCGCAGGTCGACCAGCGCCCCGCCGGAATTGCCCGGATTGATCGCGGCGTCGGTCTGGATGAAGAACTGGTAGTCCGACGAGCCGACCTGGGTGCGCGCCAGCGCCGAGACGATGCCCTGCGTCACCGTCTGGCCGACGCCGAACGGGTTGCCGATCGCCATCACGAAGTCGCCGACCTCCAGGCTCTCCGAGTCGCCGAACGGCATCGGGATCAGCCCGCCGGTCGGGTTGGTGATCCGCACCACGGCGAGATCCGTGCGCGGGTCGCGCAGCACGATCGTCGCCTCGAACTCGCGCCGGTCGGCCAGCGAGACGCGGACCTCGTTCATGTTGTCGATGACGTGGTTGTTGGTGATGATCAGCCCCGACGCGTCGACGATGACGCCGGAGCCGAGGGATTTCTGCGCCCGCTCGCCCGGGGCGCCGCCCTGCCCGCGGCCGCCCTCCGCGCCGAAGAACCGGCGCATGAACTCGTCCATGGCGCTGGTGCGGGCGTTGGGCCGCTTGTCGATGTGCGAGGCGTAGACGTTCACCACCGAGGGCGCCGCCCGCTTCACCACGGGGGCGAAGGAGAGCTGCACCTCGCCCTTGCCCGTCGGCGCCGCCTTCTCGGGCATCGCCGACTTCAGCGGCGGCGCATCCGGGGTCTTGACGTCCGATGTCTTGACGTCCGGTGTCTTGACGTCCGGTGTCTTGGCCATCTGCGCGGCGGCGGGGCCGGCGGACAGCATCAGCGCGGCGACCAGGACGATCGGGGTGGACGGGCGAGGCATGCAGGGCTCCGGGCGCTCGGGGTCGTCGGGGCGCCGGGCCGCCCGCGGCGGCGCGGGCCGGCCCGGACCGACGGGCGTTTGCGGCCTGTCTATCGCGGCCGAATGCGGCGCGCGAGAGCCCGATCCCGGGCTCGCGCACGCACGCGTTCAGCCCTTCAAGAACGCCAGCAGGTCGGCGTTCAACCGTTCGGCATGGGTGAACGGCACCGCGTGCGGGGCGCCCTCGTAGACGACGAACGCCGCGCCGGGGATCGCGGCGGCGGCCGCCTTTCCCGATACCGCGATCGGCACGGTCTGGTCGTCGTCGCCGTGGATCACCAGCGTCGGCACCGTGAAATGCGCCATGTCGGCCCGGAAGTCGGTGGTGCCGAAGGCGCTCACGCAAGCGGTCGTCGCCTTGGGCGAGGCCAGCATCGCCAGGTTGCCGGCCCAGGTCATCGTCTCCGTCGAGACCGGCGAGTGGAAGACGCCGGCGCCGAAGAAGGTCTTGGCGAAGTTCGCCAGGAAGGCCGGACGGTCCTTCACGAGGCCGTCGATCATGCCCTGAAAGAGGCTGCCGTCGACGCCGTCGGGATTGTTGCCGGTCTTGAGGAGGTAGGGCGTCACCGCGGAGACCAGCACCGCCTTCGCGACGCGCGCGCCGCCGTGTCGGGACATGTAGCGGGCGATCTCGCCGCCGCCCATCGAGAAGCCGACCAGGGCGGCGTCGCGGAGGTCGAGGTGGTCGAGCACCGCCTTCAGGTCGTCGGCGAAGGTGTCGTAATCGTAGCCGGTCCAGGGCTGGTCCGACCGGCCGAAGCCGCGGCGGTCGTAGGCGACGACCCGGTAGCCCGCCTCGGCGAGCACCGGCATCTGATGTTCCCACATGTCGGCGTCGAGCGGCCAGCCGTGGATCAGCACCACCGGCCGGCCGGTGCCCCAATCCTTGTAGTAGAGCCGTGTGCCGTCCTTTGTCTCGATGAAGGCCATGTCTCGCTCCTGCTCGGATGGTCTTCCGCGGCGACCGCCCGGCCGGCGCGCAAGCCTGTCGCCGAAAGCAAGCCGACGACGCGCCGAACGTTCCGAGGCCGCGTAGAATGCAGAAAGGCCGGAGGGGTCATCCCGCCTCCGGCCTTCCGCATCGCAGGTCTCGTGTCGTCGCGTCCCGGGTCGCCGAGGCAGGTCCTCAGGCGTCCTTCTTCTTCCGGGGCGCGCGAGTCTTCTTGGCGGGCGCCTCGGATTCGGCGGCGGGCGCCTCCTCCTCGGTCACCACCGGCTCGGACGGGGCGGCCTTCGCCACGTTCTTGCGGCGCTGCTGGCCGAGGCCGAGGGCGCGGGCCAGCTCGGAGCGCTGCTCGGAGTAGCTCTGCGACGTCATCGGATAGTCGGGCGCCAGACCCCACTTCGCGCGATACTGCTCGGGCGAGAGGCCGCGCAGGGTCAGGTGCCGGCGCAGGGTCTTGTACTGCTTCCCGTCCTCGAAGCTGATCAGGTAATCCGCCGTGACCGAGCGACGGATTTCCTGAGCGGTCGCCTTCGGCGGCCCGACCTCGGCGACCGGGCCATTTGCACCAGACACGCCGACGATCGCCTCGTGCACATCGCTCAGGAGCTTCGGCAGTTCGGCGCTCTGGACGTGATTGTTGCTGACATAGGCGGAGACGATGTCCGCGGCCAACGTGATGAAGCGGGCCTTGTCGATGTCTGGTTCACTCATGATCTTCGTACCGTCATTCTGACTTCGGGTGATAGTTCGAACCGTAAGCTCAGTTTCGGCACCCGGCAAGATTATTCCGGGGTTTTTGACCGAATCCTGAGGAATTCCGGCCTGATCGGCGGTACTCCGGCGCAATGCGCAGATCAAGAACCTCAGCGATGCGGACAAACGTTCGGAAATGTCGGCCGATTCGAACTAAATTGTGCGCAATTCTCCCGCGCGGTCGCACCAATCCATGGTTGTTGGGAAAAAATCCTGATGCCGATCCTGCGGCGATCGCGCGCCGCAACACCTTGCTCGGCGTATCGGTCAGGTGGTTCTAGTACCGATGGACTAGCCGTTTTTCGCTGCTGGGGCGCTGCGCGCTGCGCGGCGCAGCGATCGACCGACGGGCGAAAGCCCGGATGGGCCGTTCCCGGCGAAGGGCAGGTGATTCGCGTTGCGCGATCACCGCGGCGGTCGATCCGCCAAGGGCGGCCGACGGCACGCCGAGGCGCGCTCGAACGCGGACCGGCATGATCCGAGGTTCGCGCGTCGAATCGACGAGGATGCCACGCGAGAACGCCGGTGGCCGATGCGACCGTCCTGCGGCGGTTGCCGCGCCGGATCCGTCCTCGACGTCGAACCCGACGGGCGTGCCCCTCCCGCCCGGGCTCGCCGTCGGCGCCGCGGCACGCCGGGATTGTCCCGGAACCGCGTCCGGGGGCGTTGCGAGCCGGTCGTCGCCTACCGTGAGTAGGCGTAGACGGAGGCTGCGGATGCGACGGGGCCTGCGACGGTGGAGAAGACGCTGACGACCTTGGAGACTTCGGTGAAGGGGGCGTTGGAGACGTAGACGAGGTCGCGGTTTCGCATGCGGAAGGC